>JAISIU010000009.1 GCA_031261885.1 Bifidobacteriaceae bacterium | reverse complement strand
ACCCGGCCGCGTTGTGGCGGTGTTCGGCGTCCCCGGCCGCGTGGGCTCAAGCCCGCGGCCGCGGCGCGCTACCGGTAGAACGCGCCCTTGTGCGTCGCGCCGAGCGTGGCCTGGTCGCCGGAGTACTTGACCGTGACCCGGGTCTTGCCGCCGCGCAGGCCCTTGACCTTGTGGACGGCCACGCCGCGGTGCGCGGCGCCGAGCGTCACCGTGTGGCGCACGCCGCCCACGTGGAACGTGACGCGGCCGCGGGGCGCGGCCAGGCCGGGCACCTTGATGCGGGCCTTGAGCACGGCCTTCGACCCGGCCACGCGCGGCTTGACGGCGATCCTGGCGTGATTCTTCGGCAGGCTCGCGGCGGCGGACACGGTCTGGACGGTCCCGTCGAGGCCCGTGAGCGTGGCCCGCACGGAGATGTGGCGGCCGGCGTCCTCGCGGGCACTGGGCCGGTACGTGTCATGGACCGCTCCCGGGATCGCGGCGCCGCCGCGGAACCATTGGAAGGCGGTGTAGGCCTGGGCCGGGCCCACGACGACGGCGCGCAGCGGTTGGCCGGAGAACGTGCTGCCGGGGCCTTGCGGCGCGCCGGCCAGCGTCAGCGTGGCCGGACCGGCCTGGCCTGGGCGGCCGGGGGCGCCGGGTTGGCCTTGCGTGCCGGGTTGGCCCGGTGCGCCGGCTGGACCGGCGGGCCCGGGCGGCCCTGCGACGACGGGTGGTGCGACGCTCGTGACGAGGGCCTCCGCCTCGAACCGGTTCGTGGTCTTGGCCGTGATCCGGTGTTCGCCGGGGGTCGCCGACAGGTACAGCAGGCGTCCGGAGATGACGTCGGCGGGGTCGGAGGACCGCAGTGTCAGTTCCGGGTCGGCGATGACGTTGCCGTGGCGGTCTTTCGCTTCGGGCAGCAGTCCGACGACGCCGCCGGGCCGGCTGGTCGCGACGGTGGTCCCGAGCGTCAACCCGGCCGGTTCGGCCGGGAGGACGTCGAGCGTCATCTGAGTGCGCGCCTGGCCGAGCCCGGCGACGGCGGCCGTGGCCGCGAGCCGGTAGGTGCCGGCTTTGGTGGGTGTGCCGCTCACGGTGGTGCCGTTGTAGGTCAGTCCGAGGTCCGTGGGTCCGTCCCACGTGACGGTGGCTTTCTGCCCGGGCGCCGGTTCGGCCTCGTAGCGGAATTGTTCCTCGAACGGCTGGCCGGCCACGACCGTGGCGTGGGCCGGTAGGGGCGAGGTGATCTTGGGCGCTTCCTGCACGGCGCTGACGCGGAACAGGATGCCCGACGCCACGCGCCGACCGTCCAGCTTCGGAATGAGGAACCGGTGGTAGCCGATTTCGGAGGCCCCGAAGGTGTGTGTGAAGGTGAAATAACCGGCGCCGGCGAGGCGGGCGCTGCCGACCACATGGATGACGGGCGCCGCCTCCCAGGTCAGCTCGTCGAGGTGTGTCGCGGCATCGTGGTGTTCGATGCGATGGATCACCTCGATGGTCTCGCCCGCGTGAACTTCGTACACGGCGTAGGCGCCTTCCGTGCGGAAGAACCCGTGGGGCGTGTACACCTGCGAATTGAAGCGTGTGGCCCCGTCGTGGTATTCGAAGACGTGATCGTGGCGTTCGTTGTGCGCCGCGTGGGCGCTGGGCGTGGCCGTGAGGCCGGCCGCGGCGACGGCGAGGGCGCCGGCGGCCGCGAGGATGGCGCGGCGGAGCCGGGTGGGCCGGCGGTGCGTGGCCGGAGCCGGTGGTGTGGTCGGGTGCGTCATGGCGGTGTTCCTCGGATTTCGGTAGGAGTGGTGGCGGTCAGTTCCAGTAGAAGCCGCTCGGTGGGGGCGCTTGGCCTCCTGGCCGGCGGGTGGGTGTGGGCGCGGCCGGTGGCCGTGGCGCGCTGCTGGGGCGGACCGGTTTGGCCGTGGCCCGGCGGCCGGGTCGCGCGGTCGCCGTGGCGGTGGGCGTCACCGTCGCCGGTGCGGGCGGTTCGGCGGCCGCCTCTTCTCGGGCGGGAGGGATGGCCGATGTCGGGGGGTCGCCTGCGTCCGGAGCGTCGGGTTCGGCGGTGGTGGCCGGGACGGGGACGGCAGCGGTTGGGGCGTTCGTTTCGCCGCCCGCCGATGGCGGAGGCGGGGTGGGCGCGCGCTGGGTGGCGGCCGTGCCGGTTCCCGGCCCGACGGAGTCGCCGGTGGGCCGGTCGCGGAAGGCCGCGAGGGCGCCCGCCCCGCCGAGGACCAAACCGGCGGCGACCACGGCGGCGAGCACCGCCATCGGGCGTTTTCGGCGCGGCGGCCCGCCTTCGGTGAGGTGGCCGTCCGGGTGCACCGTGAGGTGTCTGGTCCCCTCGGGGCTGTGTGCCGTCAACGGGAGGGGATGGCCGGCGGCGGCGGCGCGGTCGGCCGCGAGGGCGACGGCGCGGCGGCCGGCCTGGGCCATGTCGGCGGCTTTCACGGCCACCGCGTCGCCGTCGATAGAGACGAGTCCCGTGCCGTCGGCGCGGACGGTGGCTTGGATCGTGGGCTGGGTGCGCCTGGCCATGCCCGTCTCCTTCCCGGTCGTTGGTGATGGCCCAGCCGTTGCCGGGCACATGGGTCTAACCGGGGCCGTGGCGTGACATGCGGGCGGCTCGTAATGTGGAAAACTTGGCTTTTGTGACCACCCCGCCTCCCGCCGCCCTGTGGTACGTGTACCCCCTCGGTTTCACGGGCGCACCGATTCGCCGGCCGGATCCTGACTCGTTCGCCTCCGCGCCGGCCCACCGGTTGCGCCGTGTCGCGGCGTGGCTCGACTACGCCGCGAACCTCGGTGTCGACGGCATCGTCCTCGGCCCGGTCCTCCTGTCGAAGACGCACGGCTATGACACGCTCGACTACTTTCGCATCGACCCTCGGCTCGGCGACGAGGACGACTTCCTGGATCTGGTCCGTGCCGCTCACGCGCGCGGATTGGCGCTCTACGGCGACGGCGTGTTCAACCATGTCTCCGCCGACCACCCGGCGCTGCGGGCGGCGCTCGCCGGTGGACCCGACTCTCCGGGCGCCGGGATGTTCCAGGTGGCGTGGCGCGCCCCGGGCGGCCCCCGGCCCCATCCGTTCGAGGGCCACGGCGAGCTGGTCTGCTTCGACCACGCTTCCGGGGAGACGGCGGATTTCGTCACCGAGGTCATGGATTACTGGTTGAGCCGTGGGCTCGACGGGTTCAGGCTCGACGCGGCTTACGCCACGGGTCCGAAGTTCTGGCGGCGCGTGTTGCCGGGTGTGCGCGCGGCCCATCCCGGCGCCTGGTTTTTCGCCGAGGTGATTCACGGGAACTACGCGAGCGAGGTGAAGGCGGCCGGCTACGACTCGCTGACGCAGTACGAGTTGTGGAAGGCGATTTGGTCCTCGCTCCTGGACCCGAACTTTTTCGAGCTGGACTGGTCGCTGAAGCGGCACAACCGGTTCCTTGAGGATTTCGCGCCCGTCACGTTCGTCTCGAACCATGACGTGACACGCATCGCGAGCCAGGTGGGGCCCGGCAAGGCGGCGCTCGCGGCCGTGATCCTCATGACCGTGGGCGGCATCCCGTGCGTCTATTCGGGCGACGAGCAGGCGTTCACGGGGGTCAAGGAGGAGCGTGTGGGCGGGGACGACGCCGTCCGTCCCGAGTTCCCGCCGGATCCGAGCGGGCTCGCGCCGTTCGGTTGGTGGATGTACGACCTCTACCGCGAGCTGCTGGAGCTCCGACGGGCCAACCCGTGGCTGCGGCGGGCCCAGAGCACCACCCAGGCGCTCACGACGAGCCATTACGCCTATCGGGTGGCGGCGGGCGGTGGCGCGGCCGGCGGTGGCGCGCTGGAGGTCGAGGTCGACGTGGCCGGGCGGCCGCGGGCGTTGATCCGCGACTGGCGGCACGGCGACAAGCTGTGGGAATGGGAGTGGTCCGGGCTCGACTGAGCAGGACCGTGGGCCGCGGTGGCGACGATGTCGGCGCGGCCCGGGGGAGGGGTGTCGTCTCGGGTGAGGGGCGGGCCCTTGGGCGGCCGGTTCAGGCGGCGACGCGTTGGGCGGCGCGGTCCAGGCGGTAGGGCCGGACCGGGCCGAGACCGGCCAGCTCGACCGCGGGCCGGGGCGTGACGGCCACGGTGTTCGTGCCCTGGAGCTGCCGGGCGGTGGGCTCGTCGATGAGCACCTGGGTCGGTTCCGCGATGTCCGCGAGCCGGGAGGCGCGGTTGACGGTGGTGCCGAAGACGTCCCCGTAGCGGCCGAGCACCGGGCCGAAGGCCAGCGCGACGCGCGCGGGCGGGGTGTGGCCGGTGGCACCGAGGGCTTCCGCGAGGCCGAGCGCGATGTTCGCGCCGTGCGCGGCGTCCTCGGTGACGAACATGACGGCGTCGCCGAGCGTCTTCACGATGCGGCCGCCGCCCTGGGCGACGATGTCGCGGGTGACGGCCGTGAACTCCTGGACCAGCGCGTCGAGCTCCGCGCGCCCGAAGGCGCCCGTGACGGCCGTGTAGTCGACGAGGTCGGCGAAGCCGACGGCCCGCGCGGTGTCCTGGGCGGACCCGGCCGGGGTCTCCTGGGCGGCGACGGCGCGGCCGCCGATGCGGCGGACGGCCCGCGCCAGTTGGTGGCGCCAGACGTAGGTCATTTGGGCTTCGAGCTGGTCCGCGAGGCCGGCGACGCGGTCGATGGCCGCGAGCTGGGCCGGGGCCCCGTCCGGCGCGCCGGTCCGGGCCGCGAACTCCATGATGGTTTCGATCTGGGACCAGGCGAGGCGTTCCGCGGTGGCCGCGGCCGCTTGGAACAGGTTGAGCTGGGTTTGGGCGTCGATGACGCCGGAGTCGACGGCGGCGGCGGCGTGGGACAGCTCCTGCGCGTCGCGGGCCGTGAAGGTGATGGCGTCGGGGTCGGTGACGGGCGGAAGGCCGATGGCGTGACAGAGCGTTTGGATGCGCCGGGCGTCGAGGCCGGTGCTCGCCTCGAGGTCGCTGAGGCTCAGGCTTGGACTGTCACCGCCCGCCGTTTGGGCCAGGTCCTCTACCGTGGTGTACCTGCTGCGCAGGGG
Organism: Bifidobacteriaceae bacterium; assembly: GCA_031261885.1. Classification (GTDB taxonomy): domain Bacteria; phylum Actinomycetota; class Actinomycetes; order Actinomycetales; family WQXJ01; genus JAISIU01. The sequence continues at coordinate 5,351 of JAISIU010000009.1, read as the reverse complement.
GGCTGGTGACGGCATCAATTCCGTCATGTCTGACACGATAGTCGAAAAACGTCGTTTCGTGGGACCAAAGTCCCCCGTTTGTCGCCGTTTTCTTGCCAGATTTTTGGCTGTTTCACCTAGTCAGCGACTTTTTTCGGTAACCCGAAAATATTTTCTAGCGAGGCCCAACTAGGGACGATAGCCCCATCCCTTCCAAACTTCGCAGAGCCTGGGGCCGCATCTAGAGCCCACCTGTGACCTGAGCCTCCGCGAAGTTGGGGAGGAGCGGGGTGGGAAGATGGATCGGCGGGCGGCGGCGCGGATGCGGCCGCCCGGCCCCCATGGCCCAATTGGCAGAGGCGGCCGGCTTAAACCCGGCTTGTTGTGGGTTCGAGTCCCACTGGGGGCACGGAGCGGCGCGGAGTGGGCCCACTGGGACTCGAACCCGAGAGCGCGTGAGCGCCCGCGAGGCGGTCCGGTGGACCGCCGGCCCGAAAACGACGTTGGCCCGGCCCCCTGAAGGGACCGGGCCAACGCGCCTGCGATTGCCGTGGGCATCAGCGCCGGCGGCCGGAGCCGCTGGCGCCGGGGCTCACTACTTGATCTTGACGGACTTCGAGGCGCGCACCGTCGTGATGTAACCGGAACGCTGGCCGGTGACCTTCACGAGGACGCGGTCGCCCTTGTCGGACCGCTTGGCCTTGTAGGTCTTGTGGGCCGCGCCCTTGATCGCCTTGTGGCCGTTGAACCAGCGGTAGCTGAAGGCGACGTCCGGCGTCCACTTGGAGGCGCCGACAACGACCTTGAGCGTGTGCTTCACCTTGGCCGTGCCCTTGATGGTCGGACGGGCCGAGGTCATGGCCTGCAGCGTGTTCGCGTTGGCGCCGGCCGTGGCCGTCACGGTCGTGGTCGGGCCGGGCACCTTGACGGTTTGGGTCTCGGTCGGGCCCGGGACCTTGACGGTCTCGGTCGGTCCGGGCACGGTCTCAGTCTGAGTCGGTCCGGGGACGGTCTCGGTCTCGGTCGGGGCCGGCACGGAGTCGAGGCCGGTGATGGCCGCGCTGATGGCGGCCTGCTCGGCGTCGATCTGGTCCTGCGTGGCCTCGGGGTTGGCGAGCACGCCCTGGGCGTGGGTGATCGCGTCGTTGAGCGCCTTCAGCGAGGCGGCCGTGTAGCGGCTGGTCTGGCTGGCCAGCAGCTGCGCCACCGTCATCGTCGAGTTGAGCGCGCCCGCCTGGACGGCTGGCGCCACGCGGACGATCGCGGACTGCGAGTTCTGGTTCGTGCCGTCATCGGCGGTCACGGTGACGCGCGCCCAGCCGGCCTTCTGGGCCTTGAACAGGCCGCTCGGCGTGACGGTCGCGCCCGCGGTGTTCGTGTCCATCGGGGCGATCTGGTACGTGTACTTCATCGCGGCGGTGCTGGCCGGGACCGTGCTCGCGGACAGCTGCTCGCCAGCGCCGGTGGCCGTGGCCAGCGGCACCGTGGTGTCGCCGAAGTCGACGAGCGTCGTGTGGGCGTTCGCGAAGGCGGTGCCGGTGGCGTCCGGGTCGCCGTTGATGACGGAGACCGGGAAGTCCGTGGACGTGGTCTCGCCGTCGGCGGAAGCCGTCGCGGTGATGAGCACGGCGCCGGTGCTGAGCGCCGTCACGGTGCCATTGGCGTCAACGCTCGCGACGCTCGGGTCGGAGGACGTGTAGGTGACGGTCAGCGCCGGGTCGTTGAGGTCCCAGAAGCTCTGGTCGTGCTTCGTCACGGACAGCTGCGCGTCGATCTTGTTGTCCGGCGTGGCGAGGTTCAGCTCGGTGCCGGTGGGCTGGGCCGAGGCGACCTCGACGCCGGCCTTGCGGGCGCCGGTGACGTTCAGCGTGACGTCCTGGAGATCGGCGTCGGCCGAGTCGGGGCCGACCTCGATGGTCCAGGCGCCGGTCGGGAACTCCTTGGAGTCCGTCTGGTCGTTCCAGAACCACAGGTCGCCGGCGTTGATCGTCACGTTGACGGTCTTGGTGCCGGTGATGTCGTCGGTCTTGACGTAGCCCTTGAGCTGCTTGAGCGGCCGGTCGTTGCCGTTGGCGCCGCTGGGCGCCTTGGCGTAGACCTCGACGACGGCCTTGCCCGGGACGTCCGGCGTGGTGTTCGTGACGGGCACGGACACGGTCACGGGGTCGTTCGGCGTGATCGTGTCGGCGGACAGGGACGGCACGCCGTAGCTGAACTTCGAGTAGGACATGCCGTAGCCGAACACGTAGTCGGGCGCCAGGCAGTTGGTCGTGTCGACCTGGTAGTACTCGTAGGTGCGGCCGCAGGGCGCGCCTTCGGCCTTCGTCATGCGGTAGTCCATGACGGCGTAGGTCGGTGATGTCGCGGCGCCCAGCTGGGTGTTGACGTCGGAGTACCACGTGATCGGCAGCTTGCCGGAGAAGTTCGCGACGGTCGTGGTGCCGTCCTCGAGGGTGACGGTGTCGCCGAACAGGAGCTCGGCCATCGCGTCGCCCTGGTACATGCCGTCGAACGAGCTCCAGACGATGGCGCCGATGTTCGGCAGCGTCTTGAAGGCGGAGATGTCGAACATCGTTTTGCCCTGCATCCAGACAACGATCTTCTTGCCGTACTTCTCGGCCAGCGGCTCGATGCCGGAGGCGATGAGGTCGGCCTGCATGCGCGGCAGCGCGACGTCGGTGCGGTCGGAGCCCTCGCCGCCGTCGTTGGTCTTGTGGCCGACGGTGACGACGATGTTGTCCGCGTTCGCGATCTGGTACTCGGCGGTGTTCGCGTCAGCGGCCGTGCACGGGTCGGTGGCGCACTTGGAGACCGTGATGGCCGTGCCGTCGGAGTTGATGACGTCGGGGAACAGGGCCAGGTGCGTGCCGATCGACGGCGTGGTCGAACCGGACGTCGTGGTCACGGAGGTGTCGAGTTCCTTGGCCAGGCCGGTCGCGAACGTCGACTCGGTCTGGGCCGGGCCGGAGTAGCTGCCGGCCTGGAAGGTGTCGAGGATATCGGAGCCGCCGAGCGCGACGGTCATGCCGGCCTTCGACTTCAGCGGCAGCGTGCCGTCGTTCTTCAGCAGGACGGGCCCCTCGAGCGCGGCCTCGTGGGCCGTGGCCTTGTGCGCGTTGGAGGCGAAGCCGACCGTGTCGTCGGCGTTCTGGCTGCCGGCGGCGCTGTAGTCGCTCGTGTCCCACGGCACGTCGCTCGTCGAGTCGAACTCGCCGGTCTGGAAGCGGGCGGTGAACACCTGCACCAGCGCGTTGTCGATGTCGGCCTCGGTGACGTAGCCCTGGTTCTGGGCGGCGATCAGGCCGTTGCTCGACGGGTAGTCGCCGCCGGAGCAGTCGAGGTCGGTGCCGGCCTTGATGGCCCAGGCGTCGCCCATGGCCTGCGTGATCTGCGTGCCGACCTGCGGCGGCTCCCACGAGTGGCCCTGGCCGCCGGTGGCCCAGACGCGCGTGATGGCGGAGCAGTCGGAGACGACGTAGCCCGTGAAGCCGATGGTGCGGCGCAGCTCGGTCTCAAGGTTGTAGCGGCTGCCCGCGGACGGCGTGCCGGGCGTGCCGCCGGCGATCGGGATCCCGCTCGGGGTGGTCCACCCCTGGGAGTCGAACGGGCTCCACTTGGTGGGCCAGCTGGAGATCGACGGGTAGTTCGTCGTGTAGTTCTCAACCTCGGAGATCGCGTTGTAGGACGACATGACGGACTTGGCGCCGAACGTGCCGGCCGACATCGAGAACGGCTGGAGGAAGTAGTTGTGGAAGTCGGCCTCGGTCACGTTGGACGTGCCGGTGTCGCGGTTCTGCTCGGAGTTGTTCGCGATGAAGTGCTTCGGCGTCGCGATGGCCTTCAGGTAAGCGCTCGAGCCCTGGGTCGCGGAGACCGAGTCGGGCTTGGAAGCGGTGCCGCCCTGCATGCCGGCCACGAAGTTGCCGGCGGTCTCGCCGGCCAGTTCCGGATCCTCGGAGTAGGCCTCATCGGCGCGGCCCCAGCGGGGGTCGCGCAGCAGGTTCTCGTTCGGGGAGAAGTAGGACAGGCCCCAGCAGGCGCCGCCCGTCGGGCTGGCGTCGGCGTCCCCGGGCGGGCACGTGACGTTGTACTGGTCGCGTTCCTCGTCGGAGATGCCGGACGCGATCTTGCGGACCAGTTGCGTGTTCCAGGTCGAGGCGATCGCGGTGGACTGCGGGTACATGGTGTAGCCCTCGTCGGAGAGGGTCGGGAAGTAGATGCCGTGGTTGCCCTCGGACCAGTAGCCGTAGGACTTGACGCCGAGCCGCGTGATGGCGGCGGGCTTGGCGGCCCAGGTCGAGTGCGGTTGCATGGCGCGCAGCTGGTCGATCTTCTCCTCGAGGGTCATGCGGGAGACGAGGTCGGCCGCGCGCACCGAGAAGGGGAGGGACTGGTTCTGGTACGGCAGCACGGCCGCTTGGGCGGATTTCGCGCCGCTGGCGGATATCGCCGTGAATGCCGCCAGGCCGGTGACCGCCATCGCGATGGAAGCGACGATCGCTCCCATCTTCTTAGGGATCAACATATTCACTTGCCTTTGTGATGAGGTGGGAACCGCACGGAGCCAAGATCATTCTTGATGGGTGCTCCGTGCAGAGTGCGGGGTTATCCCCCGTACGGCGAAGGCTTTCAGCCCGTGGCTTAATTGTCAATGTGACACGCCGGGCACCTGCAAATACGCAGCTCGGTGCTTTCGCGTTTCGTGAACCAGTCAGCATCTCCGCCGCGCGTAGCCTGGGTGGCGTGAACCCGTCCGAACCGCCGCGCGTCCCGCTGGACGCGGCGGCCCTGCGCCGCGCGCTCGTCGATGACGGCCCGTACTCCGCGCTCGACGTCACGGCCCGGACCGCTTCCACGAACGACGACCTCGCCGCCGCCGGCGCCGCCCATCTCACCGTCCTCGCGGCGGAGGAACAGACCGCCGGCCGCGGCCGCCTCGGCCGCGTGTGGGCGGCGCCGCCGGCCAGTTCCCTCCTCGTGTCGGTCGCGGTCCGGCCACCCGCCGCCGCGGCCGGCCGCCTCACGTGGCTGCCGCTCGTGGCCGGGCTCGCCACCCAGCGGGCGGCCCGGACCGCGCTGGCCGGCCCGCCCGGCGGGACCGCTCCGGGACGGGAGCACGATGCCGGCCCGTCCGATGGCGCGGCCGTGCCCCTCGGCCTGGCCTGGCCGAACGATGTCGTCGCCGACCTGGCGGCCCGCGGCGCGGCCCCGGTCCCCGGCTTCGGCCGCACGCGCAAGCTCGCCGGCATCCTCTGCCAGACCGTGCCCCTCCCGGGCGGCGGCGTCCCGGCCGTCGTGATCGGCATCGGGCTCAACGTCTCCCAAACCACCGCCGAACTCCCGGTCCCGTCCGCGACGAGCCTCGCCCAGCT
>JAISIU010000064.1 GCA_031261885.1 Bifidobacteriaceae bacterium | reverse complement strand
GGACCGCGGGTGGCTGAACTCGACCGTGTACGCTCACGCCGCTCATGCCAATGAAAGTGAGTCCTCAATTATGAGACTTCGCCGTTTGGCCATTTCGGCTGCCTGCGTGGCGGCAATGGCCCTGACCCTGACCGCCTGTGGCTCATCCGACAAGCAAGCAAGTTCCGACTCCTCGGCCGGTGGTTCCGGCCACACCTACAAGATCGGCATCAGCCAGATCGTCGAGCACCCGTCGCTCGACCTCGTGGTGAAAGGCTTCAAATCGGAGATCGCGAAGGCCGGGCTCAAGGTCACCTATGACGACGAGAACGCCCAGAACGACCAGTCGAACGCCGCCGCGATCGCGGACCAGTTCGCGAACGACAAGAAGATGGACCTGATGCTCGGCATCGGCACGCCCGCCGCGCAGGCCATCGTCAATGACGAGCAGACCCGGCCCGTGCTGTTCGCGGCCGTGACGGACCCGGTGGCGGCGCAGCTCGTGCCGTCGCTGAAGGCGTCCGGGACCAACGTGACCGGCACGTCGGACGCCAATCCGGAGTCCAAGCCAGTCGCGCTGATCAAGCAGATCCTGCCGAACGCGAAGACCATCGGCGTGCTGTACTCCTCGGCCGAGGTCAACTCGGAGGTCCAGGTCAAGGCCTTCAAGCAGGAGGCGGCCGGGCTCGGCATCACGATCAAGGAGGAGTCGATCACGAACTCCTCGGAGGTCGGCACCGGCATCGAGGCCCTGAAAGACACCGACGCGGTGTTGATCCCGACGGACAACACCGTGGTCTCCGCGATCGACACGGTGGTGTCCTTCTGCGAGGACAACGACCTCCCGCTGTTCTCGGCGGATGCGGACTCGGTGGCGCAGGGCACCATCGCGACGCGTGGCCTGTCCTACCTGCAGCTCGGCGTCGCCACGGGCGACATGGCCGTGAAGATCCTCAAGGACGGCGTCAAGGCGGGCTCCATCCCCACGGACGTCGTCGAGACCACGCAGCTGAAGTACAACAGCGTCGCCGCGCAGAAGATGGGCGTGACGCTGCCCAGTTCCGTGACGGGCACCGCGGGTGCGATCGACGTGTCGAAGGAGTCGGCTTCGCCGTCGGCCTCCTAGAAGGACGGTCCGGTGCCCGATGACGGCGCACCGGAGCGGCCGCGCGCGTCGCCGGTGTGGGGCGCCGCCAGCGGGAGGACCAGGCAAGACGCGTCGGTAGGGATGGAAGAACTATGGGTTTCGTCAGCTGGGTGACCACGGCGTTCGCCGCCGGTCAGTTGGAACAGGGCCTCGTCTACGGCTTCGCGGCCATGGGCGTGTTCCTGACGTTCCGCATCTTGAACTTCGCCGACCTCACGGTCGACTCCTCGTTCACCACGGGGGCCGGCACCACGGCCGTCCTCATCTCCCACGGGGTCAATCCGTGGGTCGCGACGCTGTGCGGTTTCTGCGCCGGGGCGCTGGCCGGGCTCATCACGGCGCTGCTCCACACCAAGCTGCACATCGACCCGTTGCTCGCGTCGATCATCACGATGGTCGGCCTGTGGAGCGTCAACCTCAGGATCATGGGCGGCAGCCGCATCGGCCTCATCAACGAGGACACGATCTTCACGCCGCTGCGCAAGCTCGGGCCGCTCACCAAGAGCTACTGGCCGGTGCTCGTGCTCGTGCTCTTCGCGCTGATCATCATCTGGGTCACGAACTGGCTGCTGTCCACGAACCTCGGCCTCGCGGTCCAGGCCACGGGCGACAACCCGACCATGGCGTCGGCGCTCGGCGTCTCGACGGACACCACGAAGATCCTCACGCTCATGTACTCGAACGGCCTGGTCGGCCTCTCGGGGGCGGTGTTGGCGCAGTTGAACAACTCGTCTGACATCTCGATGGGTGTGGGCCAGATCGTCGCGGGGCTGGCCGGCGTCATCATCGGCAACGCGATCTTCGGGACCAGGTTCATGTTCCTGGCCGTGCTCGGCGCGATGGGCGGGTCGGTGCTGTACCACCTGGTCGTCTACTGGGCCCTGTACCTGCCGTTCTTCGGGCCGAACGACATGAAGCTGATCTCCGCCGTCATTGTTGTCTTGGCGTTGGTCATCTCGCAGTCGAAGAAGCTCCGGGCGTTGTTCGCGCGAATATCGCCGATGCGGCAGAAGCACGACGCCCCCGAACCGATGCTCGAGGTTCCCGGCAAGGAGGAGGAAGCCTGATGCCCGCCCCGATCAGGGCCGCCCGGGCCCACGGCGCCCAGGGCGCCGAGTCCGTGCCCATGTTGCGCCTCAGCGGCGTCTCGAAGACGTTCTACCCGGGCACGGTCAATGAGCGCTGCGCGCTGCGCGACGTCGACCTCAGCCTGGACGAGGGCGACTTCGTGACGATTATCGGCTCGAACGGCGCCGGCAAATCGACCATGTTGAACGTCATCGCCGGCACGCTGCCGGCGGACGCCGGCCGCGTCGAGATTGAGGGCCGCGACGTCACGAAGCTGGCCGAGCACCGCCGCGCCGCGCTGACCGCGCGCGTGTTCCAGGACCCGTCGGCCGGCACGTCGCCGCACCTGACGATCGCCCAGAACCTCGTGATCGCCGAGGGCCGGGGCCACCGCCGCGGCCTGGGCCGCGGGTTGACGGAGGCGCGGCGCCAGCGGTTCTACGACGTGTTGAAGCCCGTGGGCCTCGACCTGGAGGACCGCCTGACGCACCGCGTGGGGCTGTTGTCCGGCGGCCAGCGGCAGGCCCTCAGCCTCATCATGGCGGCGTTCACCCGGCCCAAGCTGCTGCTGCTCGACGAGCACACGGCGGCCCTCGACCCGGAGCGCGCTGAGGTCGTGTTGAACCTGACCGAGCGCGTGGTCCACGAGAGCGGCCTGACCGCGCTCATGGTGACGCACAACATGGAGCAGGCGCTCCGGCTCGGCAACCGGCTCATCATGATGCACGAGGGCGAGATTGTCGTCGAGCTCGGCCCCGAGCAGAAGAAGGCCGCGAGCGTCAAGGATTTGCTCGACATGTTCGGCGCGGCCAAGGGCCAGCTGTCGGACCGCACGCTGCTGGCCTGAGCCGGCTCCCGGGAGGCCGTGCGCGTATCCCGTCCCCGGCGGAACCGGCGCTTGTCGAGCCTTTCGGCTGTTCCCTTGGAGCTTGTCGAGCCTGTTGGCTCTTACGAGGGTGCTGGTACGACCATGAGGCTCGACAAGCTCTGGCCAACCGACCATCGCGTTCGACAAGCCCGCTCGTGAGTGCCAGGCTGGGAGGCGGCCCGTCCCCCTGACCTGAAGGACCCCAATGCGTTCCACCCCATCACACCGCCGTGCCTCGCGCCGCCGGCCCCGGCGCGGTCTCACCCT
>JAISIU010000048.1 GCA_031261885.1 Bifidobacteriaceae bacterium | reverse complement strand
TCGCCACGCCCATGGTGGCGGCCGCGGCCGCGCTGATCTGGCGCATGTATCCCACGCTGACGTTGGACCAGGTCGAATCCGCGCTCACGGGAGGGGCCCACGACTTGACGTCGGCCCCGGCCACTACTGGGTGGGACAAGTACACGGGGTGGGGCCAGCTCGACGTGCCGGCCTCGCTCCGGCTCGCGGCCCAAGAGGCCCAGGGCGCGGCCACGCCCACGGCTGGCGACGACACCCCAACCCCGACCCCCACGCCGGCATCTCCGTCCAGCCCCACTTCCACTCCCACACTCACCCCCACGTCCACCCCCGCACCGTCATCGCCCACCACCTCCGCGCCCGGCCCCACCCCCGGCGGTGGGAGCGGGTCGGTTCCAACCGCCCCGGCCGCGTCGCCGACCGCGCAGGCCGCGGCCCCGCCCGCCGCGGCCGCCGGGTCCACGCTCACCGCGGGACGGAGTCGCACCGGACGGGCCTACGTCGCGGTCCGGCCGGCATCGGGCACGTCGTTCAACGGCACGTTGACACTGATCTGGGGCACGCGCGCGACCGACACCCGGACCGTGCCGGTCGCCGGGGCCAGCGCCCGGGTGGCGCTGCCCTATGTGAAACCCGGCGCTTATCGGGTCCGGGTGATCTACACGGACGCCGCCACGGGACGGATCGTCCCGCTCGGCGTCCAGGCCGTGAAGGTCGCGAAGTACAAACCGACCGTCAAGGTGAGAGCCACCGGGTCCCGCGTGACGGTCACGGTCAAGGCGGCCGGCGTCGCCTCCAAACGGGCCACGGGCAAGGTAGTCGTGAAACTGGCGGGCCACAAGAAGACCGTGAGACTCGTGGCGCGGGAGCACGGCAAGGTGAAACTGGCCCGGGCCAAACTCAGCGTCAAGGCCGGCACCGTGAAGGCCACGTACAAGGGTTCGGCCTGGCTGAAGCCGGCCAGCGGCAAGGCCAAGGCCAAGAGCGCCTGAACGGGCACCCCCGCCGCGAGCACGATTTCTACTCAATTCGGCCGGCGGTCCCGCCGTCCGGCCGCGCTCGGGTTCTACGATGAAATCGTCCCAGCGCGCGGACTGCGATGCCGCTTGGGGGCGTCCTGACCGCGCGAGTCCTCTAAATTTCTGACACCCACTGCTCCGTGCGGACCCTCGCCGCGCGAGCGAGAGGACTGGTGGTCCTGATGGTGCCCCTCGAACACATTTCTACGGCCCCTCATCCCACAGGTTCCGTGCGCCGCGGCCGCGGCGCCGTCCGGTTCGCGCTGTGCGCGGCGTGCGTCGCCGCGCTCGCGTCCGCCGCCATCCCGGCATCGGCCACTCCCACGGCCACGCCGAGCGAAACGGTCAGCACCACGCCCGCGCCGGCATCGGCCGCCCCGACCGCCCAGGCCTACTTCACGAAGCTGCCCACGCTGACCACGTACACGCCGTACGTGGGCCAGGCCGTCCAGCTGACGCTGCTGTCCCGCACGTGGGTGCCGGCCCTGGGCACGGTTTCGTTCCAGTGGTTGCGCGACGGCCAGCCGATCTCGCCGCGCGGCAAGGGCAAGACCTATTGGCCGACCGCGGCCGATGTCGGCCATATGCTCTCGATCCGCGTGCGGATCTCCGGCACCGGATACATCACGGGCTACGTCACGGTCGCGGCCACGGCCCCCGTCGCCTATCCGCCGGTGGCCCCGACCACGCCGGGCGCTGGCTCCACGGGCGCCGCGGCCGCGACGCGCGCCGCGGCGCACGTCAAGGTCTCGTGGGTCAAGCGCGTCGTGACGCGCCACCATGCCGCGAAACTCAAGGTGACGGTCACGGCGAAGGGTGTGGCCGGCATCGGCGGCAAGATCGCCGTGAAGGTGCACGGCAAGACGCACCAGGTGAGCTACGTCAAGGTGGTGAAGGCGAAGCACCGGGTGACGGTCCCGAAGATGGCCAAGCGGGGGCGGTACGCCGTCACCGTGACGTACAAGGGGACCGGCACGGTGGCCCCGAAGACGGTCAAGCTGAAGTCGAAGCTCGTGGTCCGCTGACCGATTTCGAGAGGTATATAGTCTCAATCGAGTTCGCTAACAGCGAACAAACTTCGCCACGGCCCTGACACCCGCCGCGGCGCTGCGGTTCCATTTGCCGCTTCCCACATGAATACTCACCTCCACCGGGAAGAAGTCCCCCATGCCTGACTCGCACCCTGCCCATTTCGCGCGCCGCTGCGCGCTGGCCGGAGCCGCCGGCCTCGCCTCCATCGCGATGGCGCTGAGCGCCGCCGGCACGGCCCTCGCCCAGGCGCCGCGCGCCGACACCGGCGCGACGCCGGCCCCAGCCGCTGCTCCGGTCCGGGCGCAGAAGGCCGCGCCCGGCACCGTGTCCGGGTCGAGCGTCTACGACGCGCTCGGCATCGGCGGCCAGATCGACACGACCGGCAACCCGCCCACGGGCCAGCCGATCGCCAACGGCAGCTACGTCACCGGCGGTTACGCCGACGAACAGTTCACGGTCGGGCTCAGTGGCACGAGCAAGCTCTACGACCACGTCGAGGCCGCCGGCACGAGCCGC
>JAISIU010000002.1 GCA_031261885.1 Bifidobacteriaceae bacterium | reverse complement strand
TGCGGCTTGAACGCGATGTTGCGGATGAAGTAGTCGGCCAGGTGCCGCCACACGTCCCAGCAGTGCACGCCGTCCATGTAGTCGGTGGTCACCTGGAGTCCGAGCGAGCGGTAGTAGTTCACGCGGTCCACGGTGTTGGCGTACGGCGTGACCGTGTCCTCGTACCCGACGCCCATCATGAGGCCCTTGACCTGCTTCATGGCGGCGATTTGCGTGTCGGTCAGCGTCGTGTGGACGCCGGCGGCCTGGCTCATCGCCCCGTAGTAGCCGAACAGGGCCGTGTTGTTCTCGAGCAGGTGCACGGTCGTCAGGCCGCCCATCGACAGGCCCGCGAAGGCCCGCTCGGCGGGGTTCGTCGAGACGTTGTAGTTGTGCTCGATGACGGGGATCAGGTAGTTCTGCAGCTCGTCGGCAATCTCGTCCTGGTTCCAACCGAGCCAGGTCTCGAAGTTCGGCACGACGACGACCATCGGGTCGGCCGCGTGCTGGTCGATGGCGTTCTGCACGATGTTCTGGATCTGCCCCTGGGTCACCCAGTCGGTGTCGGAGCCGCCGGCGCCGTGCGAGATATACAGCGTCGGGTAGGGCGTCGCGCGGCTGGCGTTATAGCCCTTCGGCAGGTAGACGGTCGCCTGGTGGGTCTCACCCGTGGCCTTGTCGGCCAGCGAGTTGTAGGACAGCGAGATCAGCGTGCCCGCGTCCGATGTCGGAACGGGCGCCTGGAACGAGTTGTCGACGGTTGGGTAGTCGCTCGACTCCGGAACGTAGATCTGGCTCATGGCCTGCGGCGTGGCGCCGGCGGCGGCCTGTGCGGGCTGGTTGCTCCACGGGACGTTGTACGGGTCGGTGGTCTGGTCGCAGCTCTGGTACGTGTACGTCTGCCCGTTGTACGTGATCGACGTGGCGTGGCAGTTGTAGTTGTACCGGTAGGAGAACGTGCCGCTCGGCAGCGGTGTGGTCCACTCCCAGACGTTGTCGCTGGTCAGCGTCATGTTGTTCGTGACGCCGAAGTTGTAGCCGTCGCCGGCCTTCCACTCGGCCGGGTTGTGGGTCGAGGTGAAGGTCCTCGTGCCGTCCGCGGCGACGACGGGGGTCGAGAGGCCCCACTCGCCGTAGATCGAGACCGGCCCCGAGGTGCCGGCGGGCGCCTGGAACCGGAACGTGACCTGGTAGCCCGTGGGGCCCTGGTCCGTCTTCGTGATGGTCGGGCCGAGCTTCAGCGGGTTGACGGGCGCGGAGTAGCGGCCCTTGAAGGCGACGTTGCGCACGTAATCGTTCAGCTCCTGACGCCAGACGTCCCACGAGTGGACGCCGTCGACGTTGTGTTCGTCCACGGCGACGCCGGCCGCGGCGTAGCCCGTGGCCCGTTTGTGGCTCGTGACGTTGATGCCGCCGAACGAGGTGTCCTCGATGCCGGCGCCGATGTGGACGGCGTCGACCTTGTCCATGGCGGCGGCCTGGTCGGCGGTCGGATCAGTGTAGGTGGTGTACGCGGACCAGATGCCGTAGTAGCTGAACAGGTCCGTGTAGTTCTCGAGCAGGACGATGCCGCGGCGACCCCCGGCGGACAGCCCGCCGTAGGCCCGTTCGGACACGTCCTTCGAGACGTTGAAGTTGGCCTCGACGGCCGGGATCAGCGAGTCCTTCAGGTTGGCGGCGTAGAGGTCGAAGTCCATGAGCTCGTCGTTGCCGTTCGTCATGACGACGACGGTCGGCTGCATCTTCTGGTCGGCGATGGCGCGCGCGATGATGTTGACGGCGTCGCCCTGCGTGGCCCAGTCCGTCTCGGACCCGTTCGAGCCGTGCGAGAGGTACAGGGTCGGGTACGGCGTCGACGCGTCGGCGTCGTAGCTCGGCGGCAGCCACACGGTGGCGTCGCGCGTGCCGTCGGCGTCCTCGGTCGAGGCGTAGGAGAACTCTTCGAGCGTCCCGGCCTCTGAGGCCGGCACGGGGGCCTCGAAGTCGCGGTCATACGTCGGGTACGCGGTGTCGTTCGGGACGTAGAACTGGCTCAGGGTCTGCTGGCTGGCGCCTGCCTGGACCTGTGCGGCCTGGTTGCTCCACGGCAGGTTCGCGGGGTCGGCGACGGTCTCGCGGGTGCCGTCCTGATGGGTGACGGAGAACGAGTACGAGTGTTCGCCCGCCGTCATCGGCATCGTGACCTGCCACACGCCGTCGTTGCCCTTGACCATGCTGACGCTTTGGTTGCCGGACAGGACGTCACCGGCCTGCCAATCGGCGGGCCCGTGCGACGGGCTCATGAGGCTGGCGCCGTCGGCTGCGATCGGCTCATAGGCCCATTCGCCGGAGACGCTGACGGCGCTGACGTCGGAGCCGCCCTGGTAGCGGAACGTCACCTGGTAGCCGGTCGGGGCCTTGCCCGTGTAGGACACGATGGCGCCGGTCGGCTGCACCACGTTGACGTCGTACAACTTGACGGTGACGGGCAGCTGGCCGTTCGCGGGCGTGAACTGCGCGTAGACGCCCATCGACCCGGTCTCGCGGAAGCTGGCCGTGACGGCCGCCTCGCCCGAGGCGTCGACATCGGCGGAGCCGAGTTTGGTTCCGTTCTGGTTCGGGTCGCCCGCGTAGAACGCGACGGTGCCGCCGAGGGCGACGTCGGCCGCGCCGACCGTCGCGGTCAGCCGCGTGGCGACGCCGGGGTTGACCGTGGCCGTCGGGGCCGTGCCGGTCACGGAGATGTCCTTGAACGCGACCGTGCGGACGAAGTTGTTCAGCAGGTGGCGCCACAGGTACCACGAATGCGTCGCGTCGACGTGGTCCTCGACGGTGGCGAGGCCCGGCACGGCGGCGCGGTAGTTGATGGCCTGGGCGGTCTGGTAGGCGGCGTGGTTGTTACCGGTGGCGCCGCACGCCATGTCCTCGAGCCCGCAGCCGAACTGGATGGCCTTGACGCCGGCCAGCTTCGCGGCGGCCTCGTCGGTGACGGCGTCGCGCGAGTTGATCGACCACACGCCGTAGTAGCCGAACTCGTCGGCGGAGTTCTGCAGGATGTTGTTGGCGCGGCTGCCGCCGGCGGACAGGCCGGCGAAGGCGCGCTCGGACGCGTCCTTCGAGACGTTGTAGTGCGCTTCGACGTACGGGATCACGGTGTTGATCAGGTGCTGCCGGTACGCGTTCGTGCTGCTCAGCGTGTCGGAGGTGGCCAGGTCGTTGAAGTTCGTGAACACCATGACGGCGGGCGTGGCCTTGCCGGCCGCGATCGCGTTGTCCATGATGATGTTCGCGGAGCCCTGGGTCACCCAGTCGGTCTCGTTGCCGCCGCCGCCGTGCGAGATGTAGAGGGTCGGGTAAGCGGTGCCCGATGCCGAGTAGTTCGGCGGGAGGTAGACGACCATGCGGTGCTCGCCGGCCGGGTTCACGGAGTCGGGCGCGGCGTACGTGACCTCTTGCAGCGTGCCATGGGCGACGGAGTCGCTGGCCTGCTGGTAGGTGGTGTCCTCACCCGTGTCGAAGGACGGATCCTCCGGCACGTAGACCTGGCTCATGGTTTGTTGGGCCGCGCCGGCCGCGACTTGGGCGGGCTCGTTGCTCCACGGCACGTTGTCGGGGTCGGACACGCGGTCGGCCTTCGTGCACCCGGCCTGGGTGCCGTCCTTGGCCTGGGCCGCGGTGCAGCCCACGTAGAAGCCGTAGGAGAAGGTCCCGCCGGGCAGCGGCAGCGTGATCGACCACACGTTGTCGGGGCCGACGGTCATGTCCTGGTAGCCGAGGTCCCACGGGTCGCCGTAGGGCACGTCGCCGTCGGCCCAGCTGGCCGTCGTGTGCTCGGCGCCGAGCGCGGTCTTGCCGCGGTTCGGCGTGCCGTAGGCCCATTCGCCGTAGATCGAGACGGCCTGGGTGCCGGCGGGGGCTTGGTACTTGAACGTCACCGTGTACCCGGTGGGCGCGGTGCCGGTGTGCGTCACGGTGACCGACTGGAAGGTGTCGGCCGCGTGCGCCGGGGCGGCCATGGCCACCGGCAGCGCCGAGAGGCCGGCGGCCAGGCCGAGCGCCGTGGCGGAGGCGACGAGGGCGCGTTTGACCCACGTCAGATGTGGACGGGAATGTCTCATTGATTCGGTCCTTCGCTGTTGAAAGACCTGGGGGCGATGCGCAGGGCGCATCATGACCAGGTTGTTTGATTATGGGAATTGTCAGGTTGTTGATGGCTGTGGTGTCAGTGTCAGGTGCCGGGACTCCCCCCAGAACCCGGTTTGCGCGGTGTCATGCCGTTGTGACACCACACTGTGAACATACCTCGTGGTCAGGACGAGTAGTAGTACTCAATCCGCCTTAATGAGTTGAACCTAAAGGCCGCTCGCGCGCGCCGCACGGATCAGTCGAGCAACGCCCTGATGTCCGCGGCGGTCAGCTGCGTGGAGAACGTGCCGTCGTCGTCGAGCAGCGCGTCGAACAGCCGGGCCTTCCGCTCCTTGAGGGCCATGACCTTCTCCTCGATGGTCCCCTTCGCGACGAGGCGGGTCACGACGACGGGCCGGTCCTGTCCGATCCGGTGCGTCCGGTCGATGGCCTGGTTCTCGACGGCCGGGTTCCACCACGGGTCCAGCAGGAACACGTAGTCCGCCTCCGTCAGGTTCAGCCCGAACCCGCCGGCCTTCAGGCTGATAAGGAACAGCGGCGCGGTCCCGTCCTTCCAGCCGTCGATCACGCGGTCGCGGTGCGTGGTCTGGCCGTCCAGGTAGGCGTAGGCGACGCCCTCGGCCTCGCAGCGTTCGGCGACCTTCTTCAGGAACGTCGTGAACTGCGAGAACACGAGCGCCCGGTGGCCGCCGCCGATGACGTCGCCCACCTGGTCGAACAGCGCGTCGAGTTTGGCGGAGGGAACCTTCGCGTACTCCTCGGAGACGATCGAGGCGTCGAGCGCCATGCGGCGCAGCAGCGTCAGCGCCCGGAAGATCGCGAACCGGTTCGATTCGAAATCGGTCAAGAGGCCGAGCATGCGTTTGCGTTCGCGCTGCAGGTAGGTGTCGTAGACGCGCCGGTGTGAGGCCGCGAGCTCCACCTCCATGACCTGTTCGACGCGCGGCGGCAGCTCGGGCGCCACCACCTCCTTGGTGCGCCGCAGCAGCACGGGCCTCAGGCGCCGCCGCAGGCGCGCCAGCGCCTCGTGGGACTTGTCCGGGGCACTCCCCTGCGCCCCGATCGGCTTCGCGTACGTCTGCTTGAACCGGGCCGCGCTGCCGAGCAACCCGGGGGCGACGATCGCGAGGATCGCCCACAGCTCCATGAGCGAGTTCTCCATCGGCGTGCCCGTCATCGCGAGCTTGAACGGGGCCGCGAGCTTGCGGGCCGCCTGGTAGGTCTTCGTGGCCTGGTTCTTCACGAACTGGGCCTCGTCGAGGATCAGGCCGCTCCACGCGTGCTGGCCGAAGGCCTCGGCGTCGAGCCGGAAGATCGCGTAACTGGTCAGCACGATGTCGGCGCCCGCCACGGCCTCGGGCAGTGGCACGCCGTCCTTGGCCCGGGTGCGGTTCAGGACGGCGACGCTGAGCCCGGGTGTGAACCGGGCGGCCTCGCGCTGCCAGTTGCCGACCACGCTGCTCGGCGCGACGACGAGGAACGGCCCGCCGCCGGGCCCCGCCGCCCGGGTGTCCGATGCCGGGTCCCCGGCCGCGGCGTCCCCCGCCCCGCCGGCGGACCTCGCCTGCGCGATGAGGGACAGCGCCTCGACCGTCTTGCCGAGGCCCATGTCGTCGGCCAGGATGCCGCCGAGCCCGGCCCGGTGCAGGAACGCCAGCCACTCGTAGCCGCGCTGCTGGTAGGGCCGCAGCGTCGCCTTCAGCCCCGCGGGCGGACCGAGCGGCTCGGGGGCGGCGCCGTCCCCGACCAGGCCCCGGAGCTGGGCCGCGAACTCGTGCCACGCCTGGTCGATGTCGGATTCGTCGGCCAGGTCCTCGAACTCGCCGAGCAGCGCCGCGTCGTAGCGCGAGAGGCGCACAGACCCGCTGCCGTCCGATTCAGTCAGCTTGCCGGCCTCCTCGATCAGGGACCTGAGGTGGGCCAGCGCCGGGTGGTCGAGCCGGATATAGCCGCCGTCGGGCAGCAGCAGCCGGGAGGCGCCGCCGGCCATGGCGCTGAACAGCTGCCGGAACGGCACCTGGTGGCCGGCCACCTGGACCGTGACGCCGAGGTCGAACCAGTCCGTCGCGCCGTCCTCGACGGGCCGGCCCGTCACGGTCAGTTTCAGCTCGTCGCCGAGGTCGGCCAGGTCAGGCAGCGGCGCGGTCTCCTCGACCGTGACGCCTTCGAGCCGGCGCAGCTCGGGACGCACGTCTTCGATGAAGTCGATCATGTCCTCGGAGGCCAGTTCCTGGACGGCCGCCTCGCGCGGCGCGGCCAGCCCGGGCCAGCCTCGGAAGAAGTCGTCGAGGCGGTCGAGGATCCGCCCCTCGGCCGTGCGGTCCCGCGCCACGGTCGCGCCCGAGCCCATCGCGGCGCCGCGCCTCGGTTCGCGCGCCGCCATCGGCACCTCGATCCGTGGGGCGCCGTGGCCCGCCCGCGCGCCCGGCCCGCGGCCGTGTCCCCGTCCCGGTTCCTTCGCGGCGGGGGCGTACCGCCAGAGCCATTCGATGCCGAGGCGAGGGCCTTTCCCCCGGGCGCGGCCCGACCCGGCCGGCGTCCCGCCCGCCGGCGACGCTCCGGCATCGGGCGCGTTCCCGCCCAAAGGCGACCCGTCGACATCGGCCGCCTTCGGCACGAACCCGCGCGGCGTGAGCCGCGCGACCGCCGTCGGGACCATGCGCTCCGGCAATTCGACCGAGCCGTCGGAGCTCGTCACGGTGGCCGACTCGCGGATCGCCTGGTAAGAGGTCCCGAAGAACTCCGCGGCGTCCTCCCCGGGCACGCGCAGCGGCAGCGCCCGGTTCAGCGCCGCGAAGGCGTCGTCGACGGGTCGTTCGAGCGGCGCGAGCGTCAGCACCGGCGCCAGTGGCCCGGTCTCGCGGGTCAGCACCGCGAGGCCCACCTCGCCGATTACGATGACACGCTCGGGCAGGACCGGCTGTCCCTCGACCTGGCAGCGCCAGGCCACGATCAGACCGCCCGCGCCGCCGCGCCGGTCGCGCCGAATGTCCACGTCGAGCGCCGCGGAGGAGGCCAGCTCCACACGGCTCAGCCGCTCGCCGGGCACGAGCTCGACGCCGAGCCGCGCCGCGGCGCCAAGCAGCGGGAACAGCTGGCCGCCGCCGAACCGATCCAGGCCCGTCCAGCCGCCGTTCGAGGCGTAGTAGCCGTACGGCGGCAGCAGCCGCGCCAGGTCCTCCATGAACCGGACGTGGTCCGGCCGGTAGTGGTGGGTCTCCGCCGCGCGGGCGCCGCGCTGTTCGGCCAGCGCGCTCCAACCGAGCCCCTGCGCCATGGCCCACGGCTTCGCCTTGCCGCGCTTCACGACGCGCACCACGATCCCCGGCTCTGCCCGGCCCCACCCCATCGGATCGGGCTGTTCGACGTCGAACTGCAGCGCCAGCGGCACGCTCGCCGCGTCCCCCGTCCGGGCACCGTTCTGCAGCCCGACGAGCACCTCGAGGTCGCGCAGCTTGGCGCGCCACTCCGGCTCGCCGTGCCCGCCGCCGGCGCGGGCCAGCTCGTTGCCGGCCAGCACGGTGGCCGCCACGTGCTTGCAGGCCGCGTGCACGGGGCACGAGCAGGTCGACCACGAGATCTGGGCGGGGCCGCCGCCGGCCTGCCGGACGATGTCGACGCGCACCTGGTACGGCCACGACTCCGAGCCCCTGACCTGCGCCATCAGCGTGCCGTACTCGGGGTCCCACACGAGCGTGTCCTCGTCCACACGGCCCTGTCCGAAGTAACGGCGGCCGCGCTCGAACGCGCCCGCGCCGACGTGCCGCTCGATCTGCGTCCGCGCCACCAGCGGCGGCGGCACGAACCCCGCCGGGCTTCCCGCGCCCGTCACCGTGCGCGGTCCCCGGCCGTGGCCCGCTCCCAGGCGTCGCCACCCGGCGTGCGCCGAACGGAGAAGGTCCCGCCGCCCAGCGCGGAGTCCGCGATCAGGTGGTGGGGGGCCGATGCCGTCACGACGCACGTGACGAGGTCGCCCGGGCGCGGCGCCGCGCCGGACCGGTCCGCGCCGCGCGCGGGCGACGGTCCGTCATCGGGCACATTTTCGGCGAAAGGCGACGGCACGTCATCGGGCACGGAAAAGTGGACCAGCCGCCCGTCCCGCGCCCGGCCCGAGAGCCGGCCCGTGGCGGCGTCCTTGCGACCCTCCCCGGTGGCGACCAACACCTCCACACGGCGCCCGACCTGCGCCCGGTTCTCCTCCTCCGAGACCCGCTCCTGGAGCGCCGTCAGGCGCCGGTAGCGGTCCTGGACCACGTCCGGCGGGACCTGGTCCGTCCGCTCCGCCGCGGGCGTGCCGGGCCTGGGCGAGTAGCGGAACGTGAAGGCCGAGGCGAAACGCGCCCGCTCCACGACCTCGAGCGTCGCCGCGAAGTCCTGCTCGGTCTCGCCCGGGAACCCGACGATCACGTCCGTCGTGATGGCCGCCTCCGGGATCGCGTCCCGGACCTGGGCCAGCACGTCGAGGAAGCGCGCGCTGCGATAGCTGCGCCGCATGGCCCGCAGCACCCGGTCCGAACCCGATTGCAACGGCATGTGGAGGCTGGGGCACACGGCCGGGGTCTCCGCCATCGCGGCGATCACGTCCGGCGTGAAGGCCGCCGGGTGCGGCGACGTGAACCGCAGCCGCTCCAGGCCCGGCGTGGCGCCCGCGGCGCGCAGCAGCTTCGAGAAGGCCGTGCGGTCCCCGAACGAGACGCCGTAGGTGTTGACGTTCTGCCCGAGCAGCGTGACCTCGACGGCCCCGCCGGCGACGGCCCGCCGCACCTCCTCCAGGATGTCGCCCGGGCGGCGGTCGCGCTCCTGCCCGCGCAGCGACGGGACGATGCAGTACGTGCACGTGTTGTTGCAGCCCACGGAGATCGAGACCCAGGCGCTGTAGGCGTCCGCGCGCCGGGCCGGCAGGTCCGAGGGGAACTGTTCGAGCCGTTCCGCGATCCGCACCTGCGGCCGGCCCGTCTGTCTGGCCGCCTCCAGTAGCTCGGGCAGCGCGCCGATGTTGTGGGTGCCGAAGACGGCGTCGACGTCCGGCGCGTGGGCGATGACGTGGTCGCGGTCCTTCTGCGCCAGGCAGCCGCCGACGGCGATCAGCATGCCCGGGTGCGCGGCCTTGACCTGGGCCAGTTGGCCGAGGTTGCCGTAGAGCCTGGTGGCCGCGGCCTCACGGACCGCGCACGTGTTGAGGACCACGACGTCCGCGGCCGGCAACGACGTATGGTCGGCCTCCAGCGCCGCGGCGGCCTCGCGCCGGGCCGCCGCCTCGTCCACCGGCACGTACCCCGCGCGTTCGAGCACGCCGGCGATGTGCTCGGAGTCGTGGACGTTCATCTGACACCCCAGCGTGCGGATCGCATACGTCCGGGGCCGGGAGAGCGGGAGGGAAACCATCGGGAGAAGTTTAGCCCGCTGGCCGTTTTCGGGGCGCGCCGGGGCAGGTGTCCCCGGCCGGGCGGGCGCGACGCTAGTTTTAACGAAGTCGACCGGTTCATCAGGAGGCGCCGTGGCTGACCAGCCCCTTCAGATTTGCATCGTGGGCGACGAGCTCGTGGCCGGCGCGGGGGATCCGCGCGGAATCGGCTGGGTCGGGCGCGTCGCCGCGCAGTCCGTCGCGGACCCGATGCCGACCTTCTTCACGCTCGCCGCGCCTTCGGAGACCTCCGCGCAGCTGGCCCAGCGCTGGCAGGACGAGGTGGAGCGCCGCTTCCTTCCGGGCTGCGACTATCGGCTCGTGGTGGCGCCCGGGACCGCGGACCTCGAGGCCGGCGTCTCGACGGCCCGTTCCCGGCTCAACCTCGCGATCGTGCTGGACGGCGCCATGCGGCACCACTACTCGCTGCTCGTGATCGGCCCGCCGCCCGGCCCCGCGGCGACGAACCGCGCGGTCGACGCGCTGTCGCGCGCCTTCGGCGAGGTGGCCCGGCGCCGCAACATCCCGTACGTCGACACGTTCACGCCGCTCGTGGCCCATGAGCAGTACCTGGCCGACCTCGCGATGGGCGACGGCCGCCATCCGGGCCAGGCCGGCTACGGCCTGATCGCATGGCTCGTGCTCCACGCCGGCTGGCACCGGTGGCTCGGCATCCCCGAGCCCGTCATCCCGGACTGACACCCGGCCGGCCGCGCCGACTGGACCCGGGCCGTCGCGCCGGTAAGATGATGGTTTGGTCCGGCACGCTCATGGCCGGGAGATCACGTAAAGGAGTCACCGATGTCGAAGCGCGCCAGGAAGCGCCGCACCCGCAAGGGCAACGCCGCCAACCACGGCAAGCGGCCGAACGCCTGAGAGGCGGGGCCGCCA
>JAISIU010000013.1 GCA_031261885.1 Bifidobacteriaceae bacterium | reverse complement strand
TCGCCGGGCTCAAGGCACTGCGTGAGGCGACCGGCGAACAGTTCTTGGCCGGCGTCCTCCTCGACACTGCCGCGCACGGACGGCCAATTGAGGACCGCATCTACGAACTTCCGGTCGACGCCCTGTGGCGCGCCGACTGAAAAACACTGAGAACAGAGCCTCAGCGGGGGGCACGGTCCGTGTTGGCGGTGGCGTCATGGCAGGTGGGCATCATGGCCGCTGGCCAGCCCTGCCCGTCGGCCGCCGGGCACCCGGCGGCCAACACCGCCACTGTCTCGAAAAACCACGGTTCGGGCTCCGAAAAAATAAAGTTTCAGCCGTGACCAGCGGAAACACAGGAGTTGGACGGGCCGGGTCGGAGCAGCCATCGCAGTCGGCACACAGCTGCGCGAACAGAAGTTCGTGGCAACTTGTGTGGTTCGGTAACACTTTTTGCCGGGAGCTTCTGCTTCGCTGATACACTTTTTGCCGGGAACTTCTGCCATCACGGATGAGGAGGCCGCCATGGAACGCGCCGCCATGTCGAAGCTCACCGCCTGGCGCGAAGCCGGACCGCGCCGCCCACTGCTGGTGCGCGGCGCCCGCCAGGTCGGCAAGACCTGGCTGCTCAAAGAGTTCGGCAAGCGGCACTACGCCCGTACCGTGTACGTCGACTTCGACGCCGACCCGGCCGCCCGCCGCCTGTTCGCCTCCGGCCTGCCGCTGGACCGCGTCATCGCCGGCCTCGCGCTCGCCGCCGGTGGGCCGATCGACCCGGCTGACACCCTGCTGGTCCTCGACGAGATCCAGGAGTGCCCCGAAGCACTGGCCGCGCTCAAGTACTTCCAGGAGACCGCGCCTGAGTACCAGGTCGTCTGCGCCGGATCGCTGCTCGGCGTCGCGCTCCATGCCGGCACCTCGTTCCCGGTGGGCAAGGTCGACTTCCTCGACCTGTACCCCATGACGTTCGCGGAGTTCCTTCAGGGACTCGGCCGTGAAGACTGGGCATCGGCCCTGGCGGCAGGCGAATTCGACATCCTCGCCGCCTACCACGCCGAGCTCGCCGACCTGCTGCGCCGCTACTACTACGTGGGCGGCATGCCCGAGGCCGTCGCCGCTGCCGCCGAAACCGAGGACCCGCGCGCGGCGCGCGCCGTCCAGCAACGCGTCATCGGGGCCTATCAACAAGACTTCTCCAAGCACGTCCCGCCCAAGCAGGTGCCGCGCCTGCGTCTCATCTACGACTCCCTGCCCGACCAGCTGGCCCGGGAGAACAAGAAGTTCCAGTACAGCGCCATGAAACCGGGCAGCCGCGCCAAGGACTACGAGCTGGCCCTCCAATGGCTGACCGACGCCGGTCTGGTGCTGCCGCTCTACCGCGCCACCGCACCGCGGCTGCCGCTGACGGCCTACACCGACCGCCGCGCCTTCAAACTGTTCGCCTCCGACGTCGGGCTGCTCGGCGCGATGGTCGGACTCGAACCCGCCGTCCTGGTGGACGGCAACGCCGCCTTCACGGAGTTCAAGGGCGCGCTCACCGAGCAGTACGTGCGCCAAGAGCTGGCCGCCACCAGCCCCCGGCCGGTCCGCTACTGGACCAACTCATCCGGCGGCGCCGAGGTCGACTTCCTTGTGGACACCGGCTCCGACGTGGTCCCGATCGAGGTCAAGGCCGAACGCAACCTGCGCGCCAAATCGCTTCGGGTCTACCGCGACAAGTACCGGCCCGCCCGCGCGCTCCGCGCCTCGATGATGCCGTTCCTCGGACACGACGACGGGCTCGCCGAACTGCCGCTGTACGCCATCGGCACACTTCAGACCATTCTCAACAGCTAACCGGCCAAAGCCGCCACTGTCAGACCTGACCCGTGCGGCGGCATCGGCGGTCTTGCTCTGAGCCACCTGTCGGGTTCGAACCGACGACCTTTCGCTTACAAGGCGAGCGCTCTACCAACTGAGCTAAGGTGGCCTGCCGGCCGCAGCCGGCCCCGCAGGGCGAAGCCCGCGGCCCACAACCCGTTACTGCTGGGTGGTGTCCCCGCTGTCATCCGAGGTGTCGGCCGTGCCGTCCGGCGGGAGGCCCTTCTTCACGTTGTCAATGGCCTCGCCGAGCGTCATCGTGTTCCACTGGCTCCACTTCACGCGCTGGTTGTTGCCCTTGTACATGAACACGTCCGGCGTCGCGTTGAGGCCGTCCGACTCGGCGTTCTGCGTGGCCAGCGTCACCCAGTCCTTGAGCGGCTGCTTCGAGAACTTGTTGATCACGGACTGCGACACACCCGCCTGGGCGGCCAGATCCGCGAGCTTGGCGTCCGTCAGACCCGTCGTGTTCTCCTCGGGCTGGTTGGCGTAGAGGATCTTGTGGAAGGCCATGAACTTGTCCGGCTGGTACTTCATGACGACCGCCGCGTCGTTCGCGGTGCGGGTCGAATACTGCGACCCCTCCGAATACCCGTCCAGCAGGGCCAGCGGGTGCATGATCAGCCGGATGTCACCGGACTGGCGCAGCTGGTCCAGCGTCGACTCGATCGAGGTCTCCAGCTTGCCGCAGAACGGGCACATGTAATCGGAATAGATCTCCACCGTGATGACGTCCGAACCGGACGGCGCCTCATCGCCGGGCACACCGTCTTTGCCGATCACGACGCCGCCGTTGTCCGTGGCCCCCGGCGGCGTCAGCGCCGCGCTGGTCGGCGAGTCGGCACGGTGCCCCATGACGACCACGAGCGTGATGACAACAGCCGCCACGACAACGCCGACAATGATCGCGAGGATGATGAGCAGCCGGTTGCGCCGCTCCTTGGCCTCGCGCTCCGCTTTGATGCGGGCAGCCTCCTTCTTCGCGGCCTCCCTGGCGGCAGCCTTGTTCGTGCCGGCGCTGCGCGGCTGATTGTTCTTAGCCATATCGGAAATCCTACGGGTCGATGATGTGGACCGCGGCGCCATGAGGCGGCCGGGACGCGCGTCCGCCAGTCATGGGGCGCGACGACGCGAAAAAGATTAGCCCAGTTCGCTGAGAAGGGTGCTCATGTCGGAAACGGACGTGGTGGCGCCATTCTTCGTCTCGAGGATGGTGGGCGTGCCGGTCAGGCCCGCGTCCTCGGCGCCCGTGGTCAGCTGCTCGACCGCGGACTGCGCCTGCGTCAGGTTGCCGGCCGAGATCTCCTTGACCACCGTGGACGAGACGCCGGCGCCCTTGGCCAACGTGCCGATCTGCTCATCCGTCATGCCCGTCGAGTTCTCCTCGGGCTGGTTGTCGAACAGCGCCATGTGGAACGCGTAGTAGTGGGCCGGGTCCTCCTGGGCCACGGTCAGCGCCGCGGCCGCCGCCCGGGTCGAGTACTGCGTGCCGCTCGAGAGCCGGTCGAGGATCGAGAGGTTGTGCACCACGAGGTTCAGCTTGCCGGACTTGACGTAGCCCAGCAGCTTCTCGCCGTACGTGGTCTCGAACTGGCCGCAGTACGGGCACATGTAATCGACGAAGACGTCGAGGCGGATCGCGGAAGCGTTCGGCAGCGCCTTCAGCGCCTGGCCGCCGCCGCCGACGATGACGCCCGTCACCTGCGTCTCGGCCGCCAGGTCCGCGGTCGGTGTGGCCTGGGCGGCCGCCGCCGATGACGCGGCACCGCGGGCCGTGACCGTGGCCGTCACCGTGGCCGGGGCCTGGGCCACCTGGGCCGGCTCCGTCTTCTTCGTCAGCGTCAGCACGAGGCCGGCCACGGCGGCGACGAGCGCGATGATCGCGACGACGGCCACGACCACCACACTCGACTTGGAGGCCGCCGGTCGCGGCGCGCCGCCCTGTCCATACGGGTTGTGCGGCAAGCTCATGGCAATGGTGTCCTTTCCGGGAAGAGCCTTAGAGCCTTGTCCGCCGAGAACGGCGTCCTGGGCCACCAGGCCAGATAGGCGGCGCACAGGGCGAGCCCGACGTCGCGGAGGATCTCTTCGATGTATTCGGCCTTCGCGCTGCCCGTGATGGCCCCGCCGCCGCCGAAGCAGCCGCAGTCGATGTTGAGGCCCGAGGCCCAGCTGTGCGCGATGCCGAAGATGAACGCGGCCATGATGAGGATGTACACGATGGCCGTGTAGCGCGTCACGAGGCCGGCCAGCAGCAGCACGGCGACGGCCAGCTCGACGATCGGCAGGCCGACGCCGATGATCTGCGTGATGGTGTAGGGGAACAGCTGGTAGGCGGCCACGGCCCGGCGGGCCTGGTCGAGGTCCGAGATCTTCGCGATGCCGGACCAGAAGAACACGAAGGCGAGGCCGACCCTGACCACGAGCGACACCCACGGCTGGACGCGCCCCCAGCGGCCCGGTTCGTGGGAAGGCGACCCCGGATCCGGGACGGCCGCGACGGCATCGGCGGCCGCTTCCGGTTCAGACACTTTCGGCTCCTCTCCCTACGATCCGCCCGCGAACGGCGGGTTCTCCTCCCAAGGGTAGGCCAACCCGGCCCACTCCCGGGCCAACCCGGGCACGGCGAAGCCGCGCGCGAGAGACACGAGGCGAGTAAACTGGAGGCGTATTTCAGGGCTGACCGGTCGTGTGCAGCTTGAAGTGAACGGTTCCTCCCGCCGCCCAGCGGCGCGGGCCGGAACGGGATTTGTGCGATCGGCTGCCACAACGACTAGGCGCCCGCCCGCAGGCCCGCACATGTCCGCCGGGCGCGGCTGCCGTGACCGATCAGGAGATGACTCTCATCTCGATGTCCACGAAACAAACCGCACTTTTCGTCGCGCCCACCGATCAGGCCGGCGCAGCCACGGCCGTCCCGGAGCCGGCCGAACCGGCCGCCGAGATGGCCGACACCGCCACCACCGACTCCTCGCAGCAGCAGGAGAAAGAGACCTTCCGGGACCTCGGGGTCGACCCCCGCATCTGCGACGCGCTCGCCAAGGTGGGCATCACCCACCCGTTCCCGATCCAGGCCCTGACCCTGCCCACGGCCCTCCAGGGCCACGACATCATCGGCCAGGCCAAGACCGGCACCGGCAAGACCCTCGGCTTCGGCATCCCGCTGATCCAGAAGATCCTCGCCCCGGGCGAACCCGGCTTCGACTCGCTGCCGGCCCCCGGCAAGCCGCAGGGCCTCGTGGTCCTGCCCACGCGCGAACTGGCCGTCCAGGTGGCCCGCGACCTGCGCACGGCCACCGGCGAACGACCCATCCGCGTCATCGAGCTGTACGGCGGCCGCGCCTACGAGCCGCAGATCGCGACCCTGACCGACGGTGTCGAGATCGTGGTCGGCACGCCCGGCCGCATGATCGACCTGCTGCGTCAGCACTACCTCGACCTGTCGCACGCCACCACCGTGGTGCTCGACGAGGCGGACGAGATGCTCGACCTCGGCTTCCTGCCGGACGTCGAAACGCTGCTCGCGGCCACGCCCGCCCACCGCCACACGATGCTGTTCTCCGCCACCATGCCGGGCGCCGTCGTCGCGATGGCCCGCCGCTACATGACGCAGGCCACGCACATCCGCGCCCAGGACCCGGAGGACTCCAAGGCCACGGTGCGCAATATCAAGCAGTTCATCTACCGCTGCCACGCGCTCAACAAGGTCGAGGTCCTGGCCCGCATCCTCCAGGCCAACGGCCGCGGCCGCACCATCGTGTTCACTAGGACCAAGCGCACGGCCGCCCGCGTCGCCGAGGACCTGACGGACCGCGGCTTCGCGGCCGCGTCGCTGCACGGCGACCTCGGGCAGGGCGCGCGCGAGCAGGCGTTGCGCGCCTTCCGCAAGGGCAAGGTCGACGTCCTGGTCGCCACGGACGTCGCGGCCCGCGGCATCAACGTCGACGACGTCACCCACGTCATCAACTACCAGTGCCCCGAGGACGAGAAGATCTACCTGCACCGCACGGGCCGCACGGGCCGCGCCGGCCACCAGGGCACGGCCGTCACGTTCGTCGACTGGGACGACGTCCCACGGTGGAGCATGATCGACCGCCAGCTCGAGATCGGCCAGCCGGAACCGCGCGAGACCTACTCCACCTCGCCGCACCTGTACGAGGACCTCGACATCCCCGAGGGCGTCACGGGCACGCTGCCGCGATCCAAGCGCGTGCTGGCCGGGCTCGACGCCGAGGCGGTCGAGGACCTGGGCGAGACCGGGCACCGGGGCGGCGGGTCCCGCGGCTCGGGCCGCGACCGCGGCGGCCGGGGCCACGGTTCGGCGCGCGGCGGACGCTCGCACCATGGCGGGCGCGGCGGGTCGGGCGGGGACCGCGACCGTGGTTCCGTGCCCCGCTCCGAGGCGCCGCGCCAAAGCCAGGGCGGGTCCGGCCAGTCCCGGCCGCGCCGCCGCACGCGCGTGAATCGTCCCACGGACTGACACCGTCGTCATCGCCGGCCCGTTCTGGGGACGGACGATGACGGCACGCACCTCGCGTTTGGGCGTCCGCGTTTCCCTTCGGGGAGACGCGGACGCCCTTTTCTATCGCGCCGTTGGAACCGGGCGGAGCACGGGGACGCCGAACGCCTGGGACTCGATGGCGGCGAGGGCGGCGTCGCTGGTCAGGTTCTCGCCGAGGCGGTTCGGCTTGCCGGCGCCGTGGTAGTCGCTGGAGCCGGTGGTGAACAGGTCGAAGTGCTCGGCCAGCTCGGCGAGGCGTTTGCGCTGTTCGGGCGGGTTGTCGCGGTGGCGCACTTCGATGCCGCCCAGGCCCGCGTCGACCATGTCGGCGATCGCGTCGTCGTCGACGATCCGGTGCCGTCCGACGGCCCCGGGATGGGCGATCACGGGCACGCCGCCGGCCTCGCGCACGAGCTCGATCATGCCGGTGGCGGACGGCGAATAGTGCCGCACGTAGTACGGGCCGCGCGGGCTGAGCAGATATTCGAAGGCGGCGGTCCGGTCCGGCACGACCCCGAGCGCCACGAGCGCGTCGGCGATGTGCGGCCGGCCGATCGTGTGGGCGTCGCCGGCCTGGGCCTGGACCTGTTCCCACGTGATCGGGTAGTCCCGGGCCAGTTTGTCGACGATGGCCCGGGCGCGCTCCACGCGTGAGGCCCGGACCCGCTCGAGCTCGGCGCGGATCGGCCCGTAGTCCGGGTCCTGAAGGTAACTGAGCAGGTGGACGGCGATGCGGCCCTGGCGGCAGGAGAACTCCGCGCCGCGCACCAGGACGATGCCTTGCTGCTGGGCCGCGGCCGCCGCCCGGTCCCAGCCCGCCGTCGAATCGTGGTCGGTCAGGGCCACGACGTCGAGGCCCGCCCGCTTCGCGGCGGCGATCAACTCCTCCGGGGTTTCGGTCCCGTCCGAGACCGAGGAGTGAGTATGCAGGTCGATGCGCACGCGCCCACGGTACCGCGCTGCTCAGGCGGCCGCGTGGGCCGTGCGGACGTCGCCGGCCTCGATCGTCAGCTCGCGGCCGTCCGCGCGGCGCAGCACGAGCGCGCCGCGATCGTCGAGGCGCACCGCCAGGCCCGCGATCC
>JAISIU010000333.1 GCA_031261885.1 Bifidobacteriaceae bacterium | reverse complement strand
CCGCCGGGGCTAGGCGCGCGGTCCTCGGTAGTGGCCCCCGCGACCGGCCAGTCCGGTCCGTGGGCCTCGATCGAAGACCGCTCCATATCGCCCCCGGTCAGCCCGGCCGCACGTCCCCGCGAGGCGGGGACTCCGGTCATTGCCAAGAGAGGGGGAACCCGTGGAGGGTCCCGAAATCCAATTCTCCGAGGCGACCATCGACAATGGCGCTTTCGGGAAGCGCACGGTGCGCTTCGAGACGGGCCGCCTGGCCAAGCAGGCCGCCGGTTCCGTCACGGCCTACCTGGACGGCGAGACGATGCTGCTGTCCACGACGGCGGCCGGCAAACATCCCAAGGACCAGTTCGACTTCTTCCCGCTGACGGTGGACGTCGAGGAGCGCATGTACGCGGCCGGGCGTATCCCCGGGTCGTTCTTCCGGCGCGAGGGTCGGCCCGGCACGGACGCGATCCTGGCCTGCCGCCTCATCGACCGCCCGCTGCGCCCGCTGTTCATCAAGGGCCTGCGCAACGAGGTCCAGGTCGTCATCACGGTCCTGGCGGTCCACCCGGACGACGCCTACGACGTCCTCGCGATCAACGCGGCGTCGCTGTCCACGCAGATCTCCGGTCTGCCGTTCGAGGGCCCGGTGTCCGGCATTCGGCTCAGCCTGATCGACGGCCAGTGGGTGTGCTTCCCGCGTTACTCCGAGCGTGAGCGGTCCGTGTTCGACCTCGTCGTGGCCGGCCGGATCGTGGGCGAGAACCCGGAGGACGTCGCGATCGCGATGATCGAGGCGGCCGGCGGCGACCACGCCTGGGATCTGATCAAGAACCAGGGCGCCCAGGCCCCCACCGAGGAGGTCGTGGCCGGCGGCATCGAGGCGGCCAAGCCGTTCATCCGCGCGCTGTGCGAGGCGCAGTCGGAGCTGGCCGCCAAGGCGCAGAAGCCCCAGCGGGAGTTCCCGCTGTTCCCGGACTACCAGCCGGACGCCTACGAGGCGACCGAGAAGATCGTCGCGAAGGACGTGGCCAAGGCCATCAAGATCGCGGACAAGCAGGAGCGCGGCGCCAAGCTCGACGAGATCCGCGACGGCGCCATCGAGAAGCTCGGCGAGGCCTTCCAGGACCGCGAGAAGGAGATCGGCGCGGCCGTCAAGGCCATCACGAAGAAGCTGGTCCGCAAGCGCGTGCTCGACGAGGGCCTGCGCATCGACGGCCGCGGGCTGCGCGACATCCGCACGCTGTCCGCCGAGGTCGAGGTCGTGCCGCGGGTCCACGGCTCCGCGCTGTTCGAGCGCGGCGAGACGCAGATCCTCGGTGTCACCACGCTGAACATGTTGCGCATGGAGCAGCAGATCGACTCGCTGAGCCCGGTCACCAAGAAGCGCTACATGCACAACTACAACTTCCCGCCCTACTCGACCGGTGAGACCGGCCGCGTCGGCAGTCCCAAGCGCCGCGAGGTCGGCCACGGCGCGCTCGCCGAGCGCGCCCTCGTGCCCGTGCTGCCCACCCGCGAGGAGTTCCCGTACGCCATCCGCCAGGTCTCCGAGGCGGTCGGCTCCAACGGCTCCACGTCGATGGGCTCGGTCTGCGCCTCGACGCTGTCGCTGCTGAACGCCGGCGTGCCGCTCAAGGCGCCGGTCGCGGGCATCGCGATGGGCCTCATGAGCGAACAGGAAAAGGACGGCACCACGAAGTGGGCCACGCTGACCGACATCCTCGGCGACGAGGACGCGTTCGGCGACATGGACTTCAAGGTGGCCGGCACGTCCGAGTTCGTCACGGCCCTCCAGCTCGACACGAAGCTCGACGGCATCCCGGCCGACGTCCTGGCCGGCGCGCTGCAGCAGGCCCGTGAGGCCCGCCTGCACATCCTCGGGGTCATCAACGAGGCCATCCAGGGCCCGGACGAGATGAGCCCGTACGCGCCGCGCATCATCGCGATGAAGGTCCCGGTCGACAAGATCGGCGAGGTCATCGGCCCCAAGGGCAAGATGATCAACCAGATCCAGGACGACACGGGCGCGGACATCACGATCGAGGACGACGGCACGGTCTACGTCGGCGCGGCGGACGGCCCGTCCGCCGAGGCGGCCCGCCAGGCCATCAACGCGATCGCCAACCCGCAGATGCCGGAGATCGGCGAGCGGTTCATCGGCACGGTCGTGAAGACCACGAGCTTCGGCGCCTTCATCTCGCTGACGCCCGGCAAGGACGGCCTGCTGCACATCTCGCAGATCCGCCGCCTCGTCGGCGGGCGCCGCATCGACCAGGTCGAGGACGTGCTGAACGTCGGCGACAAGGTCGAGGTGGAGCTGGCCTCGATCGACCCGCGCGGCAAGCTGTCGCTGCACGCCGTCGTCGACGGCGACGCCGGCATCGACGAGTCCGGCGAGGGCGAGGACCGGCCGCGCCACGAGGGCGGCCGCGACGGTGAGCACCGTCCGCGCCGCGACGACCGGGGTGACCGCGGTGACCGGGGAGATCGTGGTGACCGCGGCGACCGCCGTCCGCGGCAGCGCCGCCACCGCGAGCACCGCGACGAGGACTGAGCGTCCCCGTCCACACAGACACAGTGAAAGAGGTCGATGACGCTGAGTAACGTCACGACGAACGATTCCCAGGACCTCGCCGGGCTGGAACCGGGTGGCGCGGTGCGCCGCTCGGTCCTCCCCGGCGGGGTCCGCCTGTTGACGGAGCACGTCTCCGGCGTGCGCTCCGCCGCGATCGGGGCCTGGCTGCCGGTCGGCTCGCGCGACGAGGCGGGTGGGCACTTCGGCTCCACCCATTTCCTCGAGCACCTGCTGTTCAAGGGCACGGCCCGCCGCGGCCCGCTCGACATCGCCGAAGCGTTCGACAAGGTGGGCGGCGAGGCCAACGCGGCCACGGCCAAGGAGAGCACCTGCTATTACGCCCGCGTCATCGACCAAGACGTCCCGATGGCGGTCGACGTGCTGCTCGACATGGTGACGGGCGCCACGCTCGAGCCTGTGGCCTTCGAGACAGAACGCGGCGTGATCCTCGAGGAGCTGGCCATGGCCGGCGACGACCCCCAGGACGTCGCGCACGAGGCGTTCGCCCAGCTGGTGTACGGGGACAGCCCGCTGGCCCGGCCGATCGGCGGGACGCCGGACACGATCCGGGCCGTGCCGCGCGACGCCGTCTGGGAACACTACCGGCAGCACTACCGGCCGGACCGGCTCGTCGTGACCGCGGCCGGCAACATCGACCACGACGCGTTGGCGGGGCTCGTGACGGCCGCGCTGAAGCGCGGCGGCTGGGACCTGGACCCGTCGGCCCGCCCGGTGCCGAGGCGGTCCACGGAGCCGCAGGTGGCCCCGCCGGCGGCCGGCGGCGAACGCACCCTGGCCAAGCCCGTCGAACAGGCGCAGGTCATCATCGGCTGCGCCGGGCTCCGGGCCATGGACCCCAGGCGGCACGTGCTGGCCGTCCTCTCGGCCGTGTTGGGCGGCGGCATGAGCTCGCGGCTGTTCCAGGAGATCCGCGAGCGGCGCGGGCTGGCCTATTCGACCTACTCGTTCGGCGGCGGCCACGCGGACGCCGGCTCGTTCGGGCTGTACGCGGGTTGCGGGCCGGACGTGGCGGGCCAGGTGGCGGGCCTCATGGAGGCCGAGTGGGAGCGGATGGCGGACTCGGGCATCACGGCCGAGGAGCTGGCGCGCGCCAAGGGGCAGCTGTCCGGCGGCCTCGTGCTCGGCCTGGAGGACACGTTCTCGCGCATGTCCCGGCTCGGCAACGCGGAGATCACGGCGGGGGAGCTGCCCAGCCTCGACGAGCTGCTGCGCCGCATCGACGCCGTCACGGCCCG
>JAISIU010000192.1 GCA_031261885.1 Bifidobacteriaceae bacterium | reverse complement strand
CTCACGAGCGCGTACCCCTGCTCGGCGTAGCGGCCGGGGCGCATCGCGACGAGCGTCACGCCGCCCACGAGGGCGATGACGGACGCCACCGCGCAGACCGGCCGCACCCAACGCCGCTGAGCGGTTCGCTGGGCCGCCGATGCCGGTCCAACCCTTGGGCCGTCATCGTCCATCGTTTGTTCGGTCACCGCGGCGGAAGCCGCCGATGCCGGCACTTCCGTCGGGACGGCATCGTCCCGGGTTCCTTGGGAGGTGGGCGCGGTCGCGGTTGGCGCCACCGGGCCCAACAGGCGGCCCAACACCGTGCGGCACGCCCAATCGACGCCGACGAGCGCGAGCGGCACCGCCGCCACCGTCAGCACCGGGCCGAGCCTCGTGCGGTCCGAGTACCACAGGCCCGTGAGCCAGCTCAGCGGCCCCCACTGCGTGGCCGCGGCCAGGTACAGCGCGAGGCTCAGGCCGAACGACACGACGAGCCAACGCTGGCGCCGGTCGCGCAACACGACGATGACGCCCGTGACGATCGTGGCGAAGGCCAACAGGTTGGGCCCCCATGCGAACACGCCCGTCGCGTCGAACAGGCCGCCGGCCAGGGCCAGCGCGACCGAGTGCGGCACCTCCCAGCCCGGCGCCTCGACCAGGTCCCTGACACGCGGCACCGCGAACACCGCGATGACGGCGGCCGCGATCACGGCGACGACCACGGCCAGCGCGCCGACGGTCAGCGCGCGCAGGCCGCGGCGCCAGGCCCGGGTCGCGAAGGTCGCGGCGATGAACAACGCGACCGGGCTCGCCAGCACGAGGTAGGAGAAGACGCAATTCGGGTGCGCGAACCCGGCCCCGATGACGCCGGCCGCGAGGATCAGCGTGCGCGTGACGCGACCCACCGCCTTGAGCCGCACCACACGGGCCAGCTGAACCGACCAGCCGAGCAGCGCCGGCAGCACGGACAGGCCGACGGCGTTCGGCACGAGCCAGACGAGCGAGGTGGGGTTCGACTCGAACAGGACGGCCAGGGCGGCGGCCGCGGCCGTCAGACCGGGGCGGCGTGGGAAGACGATGCGCGCGAGGTAGACGAGGCCGAGCGTCCACACGGCCGTGCCGGCCACGAGCCACACCATGTTCAACGCCGGCCACACCTGCGTGCTGGGCGGCAGCAGGGCGACGAGCCCGTGCACCGCCGAGGGGTAGTAGGAGATATCCGTGCCCGGGTGGTCGAGCCGGCCGGCGTGGAGCGGCGAGGCGTCACCCGTCTGGATGATGTAGCGGACCAGGTTCGCGTGGAACACCGAGTCGTGATACTGCGGCATGGCCCGGGCGCCGCCCGTGCCGAGGAACGCGAGCGTGAACCCGAGCACGGCGGCCGCGGCCGTCGCGAGCATGACGCCGAGCCGCCAACGCGGTTTCCACTGGGGTAGGACGCGGGCCGCGCGGATTGGCAGGAACCGCGTGATGACGAAGGCGATGGCGACCGCGAGCACACAGGCGATCAGTGCCGTGCCGACCCCCCACCTGAGGTGTGCCAGCGGCGCGAGGAGACCGCCGGCGCCGAGCACGGCCAGCGACAGCGCCGGCGCCAGCGCGGCCGCGGCGAAACCGCGCAGCCCGGCCACGACCCCGACGGCCAGGCCGGGTCCGAACAGCCAGACGACGGCCATCGCGATCGCGGTCAGTGTGAGCCAAGGGTCAGTCATCGTGCCTCGATGCTACGACCGGCGGCAACCCCGCCGGCCCGGCCGGGTGGCGCCGCCGGGAATCAATCGTCCCAGCGGGGGATGACGCGGCCCGTGCCCGAGACCTCGTGCGGTTTCGCGGCGCCGGCCGGGGAGGCATGGGCGGCCGTCGGCTTCGGCCCGTCCTTCGGCTCGGCCGGCCCGGTTGGCTTGGTTGGCTTGGTTGGCGGCATCGGCGCGCCGACGCTCGCGTCCTCTCCCATGTCGCCGGCGCTGGCGCCGGCCGACTCGTCCGCACCGTCGCCGGCGTCCTCCGTCTCAGGCGCTTCAGACGTGGCAGTCGCTTCGGACGGCTCGGCGGCCTCGGGGGCCGCGTCCGTTTCCGGTTCCTCGTCGGCCGGCGGCGCGACCTTGCCGTCCTCGTCCGCTGGCGCGGGGCCGTCCCCGACCACGAGGTGCGCTCCGGCATCGGCCGCTCGGCGCACGGCCGTCAGCGACAGCGCCTCCGTCTCCTCGCCGTCGCTGTCGCGCAGGTTCTCGTCCGCGGCCGCCTCTTTGGGCGGCCGGGTCAACGGGACGGTTGGCAGCTCGAGCGCGATCGCGGCGGACTGCTCATTCAACACGGATCGGCGGACCACGCCGCCCGGCGCCGCCTCGTCATCGGCGGTTTCCGGACGTCCGTCCCGCCCGGGCCGGCGGCCGCCGCGCAGGCGGTAGTTGCGTTCGGCGGTTTCCTCGTCGACCGCGCGGGAGGCCCGTTCGACGGCGGCGGCCCGTTCCTGGGCGGCGGCGGCCTTGCGTTGCGCCTCCGCTTCGAGGCGGGCGGTCTCGAGCTCTTCTTCGGCCACGGCCTGGTCGAGGTCCTGGATCATGCTGCGTGCGTCCGTCACGATCGAGGGGTCGGAGTGCCGCACGCCGTAGAGCAGCCAGCGAACCACGGCGATCTCGGCCAGCAGCGCGGCCCGGTCCTCCAGGCGCGGGTCGTTCAGGCGTGGGCGGCGCGCCCGGTAGCCCTCGAGGATCGAATCGGCCACGTCGGGACCGGTCGCGGCCATGAGCGGCGCGAGGTCCTCGGCCGGGTCGGAGACCTGGACGGTTGAGAAGTCGAGCATCGCGGAGACGCGCCCGTTCTCCTCGAGCAGGTGTTCGGGGGCCATGTCGCCGTGGATCAGGACGGGCAGGAAGTGCCACAGGTCGTCGTCCGCCAGCTGGTCCTCCCAGCGTTCCAACAGGCGTGGCGTCACGAAGGACGTGCGGGCCGCCTCGTCCACCTCGGCGTGGAGGCGCTTGCGGTAATCGCCCGGCAGGTACAGCGGCAGGCCGGCGTCCTCGGCGATCGAGGTGGGCAGCTCGTGCAGCGCGCCGATGGCCCGGCCGATGCTCGTGGCCAGGCCCGGCCCGGCGTCCAGCAGTTCCATGACGACGGGTACGCCCGGCAGCTGCGGATACACCATGGCGCGGCCGCCGCCGTCGAGTTCGGCGAACCCGCTCGGCCGCGGCACCTCGAACGGAAGCGAGCCGGAGGCGGAGGCGGCCGCGAGGCTGCGCAACAGCACGACCTCGGCCTCCTGGCCGGCGCCGGCCGCCGCGGACTTGGGGACGCGCACCACCCAGTGCTTGCCCTTCGTGTCTTCCGCGACCGCGAACGTGTAATCGGTGCCCTCGCGGTCGGCGCGCACGCCGACGATGTCGACGTCGGGCATGGCGCATGTGGCCAGCGCCGCCATCGCGTAGGGACCGAGAGTTTTCGCT
>JAISIU010000337.1 GCA_031261885.1 Bifidobacteriaceae bacterium | reverse complement strand
CAGGCCGTGCCGGCCACGGCGGAGATCGCGCTCGGCGCGATCGTCGCCTCGGCGATCATCGGCATCTGCTTCGGCGCGTGGAGCGCCTACAAGCGCGGCAAGATCACGGACCAGGTGCTGAGGTTCATCTCGCTGATCGGCCTGTCGGTGCCCACCTTCTGGATGGCCATCGTCTGCTTCTACGTCTTCTACTATCGGCTCGGCTGGGCGCCGGGCTCCGGGCGACTATCGCCGGAGGACTCGCCGCCCACGCACATCACGGGCCTGTACACCGTGGACGCGCTGTTGACGGGCAACATGCACGCGTTCGTCGACGCCTCGGCCCACCTGATGCTGCCGACCCTCGTGCTGACGCTGTACACGATCGGCCTGCTGACGCGCTACTCGCGCACCTCGTTCCTCGAGGTGCTGGACACGGACTACGTCCGGGCCGCCAAGGCCAAGGGCCTGCCCGGGCACACCGTGTTCTTCCACTACGTGCTCCGGGCCGCCTCGATCCCGATCCTCACGGTGATCGGCCTGGCGTTCGGCTCGCTGCTGTCCGGCACCGTGCTGGTCGAGAACATCTTCGGCTGGCCCGGCATCGGCGCCTACGCCTTCCAGGCGGCCAGCAAACTCGACTTGTTGGGCGTCATGGGCGTCGGCCTGTTCGTCGGGCTCGTCTACCTGACGATCAACCTGATCATCGACCTCTTGTACGGCTTCCTCGACCCGAGAGTGAGGGTCGGCTCATGAGCGAGAAGGCGAAGAACCCGGGGCCCATCAGCCCCGTCGGCTCGGCCGTCAAGGCGCGGGCCGAGGCCAAGAAGGCCAAGGCCACGCCGGACCCGGTCACGGGTCTGACGCCCGTGCGCAAGAAGTCGCTGTGGCACCGGATCCCGCCGTCGTGGCGCACGCCGTTCGCGATCGTCGCCACGATCGTCGCGGCCGCGTGGATCGTCATCGCGCTGATCGGGCCCGCCATCGCGCCGCACAACCCGCTGGCGCAGGACATGACGCCGTTCCAGGGGCCGGGCGCCGGGCACATCTTCGGCACCGACGAGCTGGGCCGTGACGTCTTCAGCCGTGTCATCGCCGGCGCCCGCGTCTCGATCGGCCTGGCCATCCTGCTCGTCTGCATGTCCACGACGGTCGGCACGATCCTCGGCACGGTGGCCGGCTTCTTCGGCAAGTGGGTCGACGAGGTCATCATGCGTTTCACGGACCTCGTCATGGCTTTCCCCACCGTCATCCTCGCGATGGTGATCGCCGCGGCCCTCGGCCCGTCGCTGTTCAACGCCGTGCTCGCGGCGCTCGTCGTGTCGTGGCCGCAATACGCCCGTACCGTCCGTTCGATGGTGCTGTCGCTGCGCGGCGCCGACTTCGTGTCCTCGGGCCGCCTGCTCGGCTACGGCCCGATCCGGAGCATGCGGCGGGACGTCCTGCCGAACGTCGTCGGCCCCACGCTCGTGCTGTCGAGCCTCGACATCGGCACGTCCGCGCTGCTGCTGTCCGGCCTGTCCTTCCTCGGGCTCGGCGCCAAGCCGCCCAGCCCCGAGTGGGGGTCCATGATCTCGGAGGCCGTCAAGCACTTCGACAAGTGGTGGCTCGGCATCTTCCCGGGCCTCGCCCTGCTCACGGTCGTGATCAGTTTCAACTTCCTCGGTGACGCGTTGCGCGACTCGTTCGACCCGGGCACGGAAAGGGAGTGACCGCCGTGGCACACCACCAGCACGCCGCGGCCGCCGCGGCCGCGCCGACGGCCGCCCCGGCCGTCCACGTCGGCGAACCGCGGGCCGGCGTCCCCGGCCCGGACACGGTCCTGACGCTCAGGGACGTCTGCCTCGACATCCTCACGGAGGACGACCCGATCCCGATCCTGCGCCACCTGGACCTCACGGTCGACAAGGGGCAGATCCAGGGCCTGGCCGGCGAGTCCGGCTCCGGCAAGACCATGACCGGCCTCGCCATCATGGGCCTCGAACCGCCCCAGGCCAGGGTGACGGGTGAGATCTGGCTGGGCGACGAGAACCTGGCCGAGATGCGCGGCCGGGCGCTGGCCCGCGTGCGCGGCCGGCGCATCGGCATGGTCTTCCAGGACCCGTCCACGTCGCTGCACCCGCAGCTCAAGGTCGGCCACCAGCTGACCGACCACGCCCGCTACCATCTGCACCTCACGAAGTCCGAGGCCCGCGACCGCGCGGTCGAGATGCTGGAACGGGTCGGCGTGCCGAACCCGCGCGACGCCCTCGACCGCTACCCGCACGAGTTCTCGGGCGGCCAGCGCCAGCGCATCGCCATCGCCATCGCGCTCATGTGCAAACCGGAGCTTCTGATCGCGGACGAGCCGACCACGGCGCTCGACGTCACGGTTCAAGCCGGCGTGCTGCACCTGATCCGCGACCTCGTCGACACGTTGGGCCTGGCCGTGCTGTTCATCACGCACGACCTCGGCGTCATGAGCGCGGTCGCGGACACCGTGGCCGTCATGCGCCACGGCCGCATCGTCGAACGCGGCCACAAGCGCGACATCTTCGTCCAGCCGCGCCACCCGTACACCAAGGCACTGCTCGCCGCGCTGCCGGGCGCCAAGGGCGGCCTGACGTCCAGGGAGGACCTGCGCCACATGGATCTGACGGCGGACCCGGAGATCCCAGACACGGTGCCCGGGCTCGACGCCGACGGCGTCCCGATCCCGGAAGCCGACACCGAGGGCAAGGAGGCGCGGCAGTGACCGAACCAGCAAAAGCCACCGGCGCCGAACCGATCCTCGAGGTCCGCGACATCGTGGTCGACTATCCCGGCCACCCGCCGGTACGGGCCGTCGACGGTGTCAGCTTCGAGCTGTACCCGGGCGAGGTGGTCGGCCTGGTCGGCGAGTCCGGCTGCGGCAAATCGACGATGGCGCGCGTCATCACCGGCCTGCTGAAGCCCACCAAGGGCGAGGTGTTGTACCGGGGTGAGCCGCTGCCGCCGCTGACGGCCCGCCGGCGCAGCCCGAAGTACACGGGCATCCAGATGGTGTTCCAGGACCCGTCCAGCTCGCTGAACCCGCGCCGCCGCGTCGGCAGCCAGGTCGAGGACGGCCTGCAGGCCGCCCGCGCCCGGGCCGCCTACGAGACGGAGGAGGGCGGCGTGGCCGTCGGCGCCGGCGTCAAGGAGCTGACGGCCAGCCAGTGGCTGCAGCGCATCGGCTTGTCCGCCCAGGCGGCGGGGCGCTACCCGCAGAGCTTCTCGGGTGGCCAGCGCCAGCGCATCGCCACGGCCAGGGCGCTCGCGGCGCGCCCCAGCCTGCTGGTCGGGGACGAGCCGATCTCGGCGCTCGACGCCTCGACCCAGGCCCGCGTCGCCGGCCTCATGTGCCAGCTGGCCCTCGAACAGGGCACCAGCCTGCTGTTCATCTCGCACGACCTCTCGATCGTCCGGCTGATCGCGGATCGCATCATCGTGATGTACGCGGGACGCGTCGTCGAGCGCGGCCGCACGGATCAGGTGTGGAACGACCCTCGCCATCCGTACACCAAGGCGCTGCTCGGGGCGATCCCGGCGCCGGACGGCTCCGGCCGCATGCCGGTGGCCACGCCCACGGGCACGGTCTACCCGCGCGACGAGATCAGCCACTGAGGCCCGCGCCACATGCCGAGGGACCGCACCTATCCGCCGGAGCCGGAGCCGCTGCCGCTGCCCGTCCAGGACTGCCACACGCATGCCGAGCCCGGACAGTTGCCGGACCAGGGTTCGGCGGATGATTCCGCTGTGGTCCAGCTGACCCTCGACGAACAGGTCGAGCGGGCCGCCCGGGTCGGCATCTCCGGCATCGTCCAATGCGGCTGCGACCTGCCCTCGGCCCGCTGGACCGCCCAGGTCGCGGTCGCCAACCCGGCCGTGCTCGGCGCGATCGCGATCCACCCGAACGACTCCGCCCGGCTGCTCGGCGCCGACCCGGCCGGTTACCAGTCGGCTCTCGGCGAGATCGCGGAGCTGGCGGCGTCGGGGGAGCGGATCCGCGCCATCGGCGAGACCGGGCTCGACTACTACCGGACCCTGGATCCGGCCGGGCGCGCCGCCCAGGTCCGGGCCTTCCGCGACCACATCGCGCTGGCCAAGGAGCTGGGCCGCGCCATGCAGATCCATGACCGCGACGCCCACCGCGACTGCATCGAGACGCTGGAGCGCGACGGCGCGCCGGACCGCACGGTGTTCCACTGCTTCTCCGGGGATCGCGAGATGGCCGCCCTGGCGGCCGCGCACGGCTGGTGGCTCCAGGTGGGCGGCACCGTGACGTTCAAGGGCAACGACGAGCTGCGCGCCGCGGTCGCGGCCACGCCGCTGACCCGGTTGCTCGTCGAGACCGACGCCCCGTACCTGACGCCCGTGCCGCACCGCGGCCGGCCCAACGCGCCCTACCTGGTGCCGCTGACGGTCCGTGCGATCGCCGAGGTCAAGGGCCTGCCGGTCGAGGAGCTGTGCGCTGCCCTCGCCCTGAACGCGCGAATGGTGTATGGGGACTGGTGATTTGTCAAGGCGACTCGCCAAGCCGCGTGTTTTCCGCTAACGTCGAAGTTGGCTATGGGCTTGGAACCCCCAAACCCTCTTCCCCGCCACCCATGGGCGCCCGCCACGGCTGTCATGTCTGACCGCCGGTGCGAGTGTGCTGCGACTCAGTGGGGAGGAGCACACTCGACCCCCGCCCGGACGGAGATAATTCGACTGTGACAGAGCACACGGACGGCGCCGCGGCCAGCGGCCGGCCGGCCGGCAGCCACGCCGCACGCGGTGGGGCCACCGGTCTGCTGAAGTTGGCCTTCAGCGGCACCCGCACCCGGCACGTGGGCGGCGGGTCCCACGTCGCGCCTGCCCACACCGATCATCGCCACTCGGCCCATTCGCATGCCGCCACTCCGGCGCCGGTCCCCGAGGCTTCCAGCGCCGCGCCCGCCGTTCCCGCCCAACCGGCCGAGCCGGCATCGTCGGCCCCCGTCACTTCCCAACCTGCCGTTCCCGCCATGAGGCCGCGCGGCCGCGCCCATGCGAAGCGGCGCGGCGCTGGGCCCCGGCTGATCGCCCAAGCCGCCGTCGTCGCGATGATCCTCGGTGGCGTCGCCGGCTTCGCCTCGCTCCACAAGGACGTCACGGTCGACGTCGACGGCGTCCGCACACAGGTCTCCACGCTGGCCGGCTCCGTCGGGCAGGTCCTCAAGGAGAAGCACGTGTCGGTCTCGGACCGCGACCTCGTCGCGCCAGCCGTCACGGCCCGTGTGCCCAAGTCGGGTGACATCGTGGTGCGGCACGCCCGCCAGCTCGCGGTCGACATCGACGGCCAGGACCGCACCGTGTGGACCACGGCCACCACGGTCCAGGACGCGCTCGAGGACCTCGGTGTCCGCGTCGAGGCGGCGGACCTGTCGGTGTCCCGCTCGGCTTCCGTTGCCCGGCTCGACCGCACGGTCCAGGTCACCACGACCAAGAGCGTCACGGTCCTCGTGGACGGCCAGACCCTGCCCGTGCAGACGGCTTCGGCCACGGTCGCGGACGCGCTGTCCGCCGTCGGCGTCTCGCTCGGCGACAAGGACCAGGTCACGCCCGCGCTGACCAGCCCCGTGGCGAGCGGCCAAACCATCACCGTGACGCGGGCCGTGTCGAAGAACGGCACCGAGAAGCAGGTCATCCCGTTCCAGACCAAGAAGGTCAACGATCCGGACCTGTACAAGGGGGACCAGCAGGTCACCCAGCAGGGCAAGGCCGGCGAAAGCGTCGTGACGTACGCCAGCACCAAGGTGGGCGGCAAGGAGGTTGACCGCAAGGAGGTCAGCCAGGTGGTCGTCGCGCTGCCCCAGACCAAGATCGTCCACGTCGGCACCAAGCCGCTGCCCAAGGCCGCCAAGGGCGGGTCCGGGTCTCAGAACGTGCCGGACGTGTCCACGAACGTGACACCGGGCAGCGCCCAGTCCATCGCCAAGTCGATGGTGAGCGACCCGGACCAGTTCAAGTGCCTCGTGGCCCTGTGGAACCGCGAGTCCGGGTGGCGCGTGAACGCCTCGAACGGCTACTCCGGCGCGTACGGCATCCCGCAGGCGTTGCCGGGTTCCAAGATGGCCTCGGCCGGCGCGGACTGGCGCACCAGCGCGTCCACACAGATCAAGTGGGGTCTCGGTTACATCCGCGGCCGTTACGGCACGCCGTGCGGCGCGTGGGCGGCCTGGCAGTCGAAGGGCTGGTACTGAGCCGCCGGCGGTCCATCCGCCCGCGTGTCCTCGGCCGTTGCCCGTTCGCCGTGTTCGATCTGCTCACCGCCTCCGATGTCAGGGCGTTGGCCGCCCGGCTCGGGGTCAGGCCCACCAAGTCGCTCGGACAGAACTTCGTCGTCGACCCGGGAACGGTGCGTCGCATCGCGCGCCTCGCGCTCGGCGATCCGGACGGGGAGTCCGATGCCGTCACTTCCGTGAGCGGGGACGTGCCCGATGACGGTGGTCCCGTGGGCGGGGCCGGCGCGGCCGGGCCGGTGCCGGTGGTCGAGGTGGGGCCGGGCCTGGGGTCGTTGACGCTCGCGCTGTTGGAGGCCGGGGCGCAGGTCACGGCCGTGGAGATCGACAAGCGGCTGGCCGAGGCGCTGCCCAGGACGGTTCTGGAACGCGCGGCGGCGGATCCGATGTGGGCCGGCGCCAGCCTGGAGCGCCGCCTGGCCGAGCGGCTGTGCGTCGTGAGGGAGGACGCGCTCAAGGTCGAGGCGCTGCCGGGGCCGCCGCCCCGGTTGCTCGTCGCGAACCTGCCGTACAACGTCGCCGTGCCCGTGATCCTTCGTTTCCTCGAACGGTTCGGTTCGATCCGGCGGGCGCTCGTCATGGTCCAGGCCGAGGTGGCGGACCGGCTCGTGGCCGGGCCCGGTTCGCGCGTCTACGGCGTGCCGTCCGCGAAGGTCGCCTGGTACGCCACGGCGCGGCGCGCCGGGTCCGTCGGCCGCAGCGTGTTCTGGCCGGTGCCGCGTGTCGATTCGGCGCTCGTCATGGTGGAACGCCGGCCCGAGCCCGTGACGGCCGCCTCGCGCGCCGACGTGTTCGGGGCCATCGACGCGGCCTTCTCGCAGCGGCGCAAGACGCTGCGGTCGGCGCTTGCGGGCTGGGCCGGCGGCGCGGCCCGCGCCGAGGCCATCTGCCGGGCCGCCGGCGTCGACCCGTCGAACCGCGGCGAGACGCTCGGCATCGAGGCCTTCGCGGCGTTGGCCGCCGCCAAACCGGTGGCGGGGGAGTGAGCGCGATGCCGGTC
>JAISIU010000059.1 GCA_031261885.1 Bifidobacteriaceae bacterium | reverse complement strand
CCGGCAACGGGTGACGGGTCCGGGCGAGGGTGTGGCCGGCGGGTCGCTTATTTGACCGTGAGCTTGAGTTTCTTGGCGGTCTTGCCGGCTTTGACCGTGATGGTGGTCTTGCCCTTCTTAAGGGCCATGAGGCGGCCGGCTTTGTCGATGGTGGCGACCTTCTTCTTGGTGGACTTGAACGTGATCTTGACCGCGAGAGCGGTCTTGGGTCCGAGTTTGGGGGTCAGGTAGGCGGTCTGGCCGGTCTTGAGTTTCTTCTTGAGTTTGACCGTCACCTTCTTCACCTTGGAAGCGGCCGATGACGGACGCTTCTTCAGCACGGTGATCTTCACCTTGGTCATTTGGGCACCCGAGCTGATCGTGATGATCGCCTTGCCCGGTTTCTTGGCTTTGACCTTCCCGGAGGCGCTGACGGTCGCGACTTTCGCCTTGGAGCTCTTGTACGTGACCGGCACGGTGACGCCATCGGCCGTATATGCCAAGGCCACCAACTTGTAGCTCTTACCCTTCAGGAGGTTCGCCTGGTCCAGGGCGGCCTTGACCTTGACGGCGGTCGGTCCGGCCGGTGGTGGGGTCGTGGTGCCGGGCCCGCCCGGCGTCGTCCCCGTCCCAGTGGACCCGCCCGGAGTGGTCCCA
Source organism: Bifidobacteriaceae bacterium (assembly GCA_031261885.1). Taxonomy (GTDB): domain Bacteria; phylum Actinomycetota; class Actinomycetes; order Actinomycetales; family WQXJ01; genus JAISIU01. Next base: position 7,175 of record JAISIU010000059.1, on the reverse strand, counting down.
CCGGGGTTCGTGGCCGAGGCCCCGCCCGGCTTGAAACTCGCGTACACGACGTGATCAGCCATGATGTCGGTCAACGTCAGCGTGAACGTCCCATCATGGTTGTCCACCAACCGATCGGTCACGTCGACCGGATCGCCCGTCTTCCCGTCCGTGATGACGGTGTCCTTGACCTTGTCGATCACGAACCCCGTGCCGGGTGTGATCACGACCTGGTCGGACCCGCCCTCCACGACGGTAGGGCTCTTCGCGGTGGCGGTCCCGGTGGTCCCGGTCACCGTCGTGATGAGGTATTGGGTGTGGACCGTGACGTCCACGGGATCGTCGGCGGTGTCCGCGCCGACGTCGAATGTGCCGGAGGACCCGGCTTCGTGCCCGTCGGGGGTGACCACTTGGACTTGGTATCCGCTCCCGTCGTCGATGCCGGGGACCCCGTAATCTCCGTCGTCGTCCGTGGTGGCCGAACCCTCCACCACCTGATCGCCTCCGCCGGTGTCCGAGGGTTTGACGACGCTGACCTCCGCGTCCGGCACGCCGTCGCCTTGGTCGTCGGTGACGGTGCCCCACACGGTTCGGCCTTCGATGAACGTCACCGTGACGGTGTGGGCCTGGTCCACGCCGGTGAGAGCGTAGACACCTTTGGCGGCGTTGACCGGGCTGGTGACATCGGTGACGGTTTCGTCCGCCTCCGCGGCGTCGGTCACCTGTCCGATGGAATAGCCGGCCTCCGGTGCGATGGTCACGGTTGCCGTTCCGGTCCAGCCGGCTGGGTTCGGGCTGGCGTCGACCGTCCCGTGGGCCTCGCCCGTGATGGTCGCGGTGATTCGATAGGTGGGTGTCAGCTCGATCGGGTCGGGGGCGGTGACGTTCTCGTAGCTGGGGTGGAACGTGCTCGACTGGCCGGTCTCATAGCCGGGTGCGTCGATTTGGACCTCATAGTCGTGCCCAACCGGTACGCCTCCGATCGTGAACGAGCCATCGGAGTCGAGGTCGACCGGGCCGGCCGCTGTCTCGCCGGTCGCGGGGTCGACCACTTTGGCCGTTCCCGACGTGACGGGTATGTTCGGGTCGCGCGCTGAAACCGCTTTGCCGGACACGGAAACGCGGAGCGTGGCGGCGTACACGCCGCTGCTCCCGTCGGCGAAGTAGATCGTGTCGTCGACGCCAACGGCCGCCCCCCAGAGCGACGCGGAGCCGGGGATGTCGAGGTCGCAGACCTTGACGTACTCCTCAGTAGTCGCGTCCAAGTGCCATGCCGACACGCGCTTCCCGCTCTGTTCGGTGACGTAGACGGTGCCGGCCGCGTCCACCGCGACGCCGTACGCGCCGCTCAGTCCCGTGATGGTCGCGCTGGGATCTGCCCCGTAATTTCCGTCGGCGTCGGGTTCCCACACGTCCACTTTGGCTGCCACGGCCACGTAGACGTCATCCTTGGCGTCGACCGCTAGGCCATTCGGCATGCCCGACACGGTGATGGTTCGATCCGGGATGGTGGGGTACGTGCCGGTTTGGGAGTCGGGTTTCCACACTGACACTCGGTAGTTGTACATCTCGCTGATGAAGACCGTGTTGTGCTGGTCCACGGCCACGCCCATCGCGCGGTTGAGCCCGGTGATGGTTTGATCCGGGACGCTGGGGTACGCGCCGGTTTGGGGGTTGCGTTTCCACACCGACACCTGCTGTCCCGATGAGATCGTGCCCAGTTGGCTGACATAGACGGTGCCGTCGGCGCCGACCGCTGCGGCAGTCGGGTTGGTGAGCCCGGTGAGCGTTTGGGTGGGGTTCGTCGGGTATCGACCGTCGGTGCCGGGCTTCCACACCGACAGCTGCTTCCCGGTGTTTTCGGGGATGTAGAGGGTGCGGTCGGCGTCCACGGCCACGCCGTACGGAATATTGGGCCCGGTGATCGTTTGGGTGGGGCTCGTTGGGTATTGGCCGCCGGCGCCGGGTTTCCACACCAACAGCTTCTCCTTGGTCGGTTCGGCGACGAAGAGGGTGTGATCGGGGCCGACCGCCACGGCCTTCGGAGTGCTGAGATCGCCGATAATTTCGGTGGCGCTAACAGGGTATGTGCCGTCGGTGGGATCGGGTCTCCACACCGACACCTGGTTGGTGTTCTGTTCGGTGACATAGACGGTGTGGTCGGTGTCCACCGTCACGCCCTTCGGAGTGCTGAGCCCGCCGATAATTTGATCGGGGTCGGTGGAGTACAGGCCAGTGTTGGCGTCTCGTGTCCACATCAGCACGTTCTGGCCGGACGCGGTGGCGTAGAGGTTGTCGGCCGTGTCCACCGCCAGACTTTCCGGGCTAGGGACGCTGCCGAGGGTTTGGCTGGGACTGTCGGGATACAGGCCAGTCTTGGGGTCGGGCTCAAATACCGACACTTGCGTCATAGCCATGTCCGTGACGAAGAGCGTGTTCTCGGCGTTGACCGCGATTCCTTGCGGGGCGAAAAAACCCGTGATGGTTTGGGTTGGGCTCGTGGGGTACTGGCCGGTCTTGGGGTCGGGTCGGATGATCGAGACCTTGGCCGCGCCCTGGTCGGAGGTATAGAGGGTGCCGTCGGCGCCGATCGCGATGTCCGTGACGCTCCCCAACCCGGTGGCGACGGGGCTGGGGTCGCAGTTGTATTGGCCGGTCTCGGCGTTGAGCTTCCAGGCGAACAGTGAGGAACCGGAGGGTATATAGAGGGTGCCGTCGGCGCCGACCGTGAGACCGTTCGGGGCCATTCTCGACACGGCCATGCCCGCCGTCATCGACGGATAGGAGGTCTGCGTCGGTTCGCCGTCGGCTTTGACGAGCGGCGCGGTGCGGGCAGTCCGTGCGGAGCTCGCCGTCGGTTGGTGGCCCTGCGGGGTCGCGGCGGTCGCGAGGGTGGGGGAGAGCGTGAGGGCCATGGCGGTGGCGGCGAGGATGCCGGCCAGGCGGCCGGCTCGGTTGGTGGGGGTGAGGGCGGCTGAGTGTGGGCAGCGGTGACACGCACTGCGGCGTGGACGGTGGATGCCAAGCATGAGGGAGAGGGTTCCTGTCTGGGCGATCCGTGATTCTTGGCGGGCAGGGGGTCACCGCCGCGTGTCACCGAAAGTATTCGGCCGACAGCGAAACCCTGTCAATTCGCCGCGCACGCTGGCCGCGGGCCGAAGCGTGAGCCGATCGGCGTCGATGGCCAGGGCGGCGAGCCGTCCGGCCGCCCGCGTGCGCGCGTGAGTACTTTTGCGACAGTTGCGGCGCGCGCCCCCGGTCCGGTGCCATACTGGCCCCGATACCCGCCCGTGAAAGGACCGACGCCCCAGTGTCCGCACCCCCAACCCGGCCCGAGGCCGCCCAGACCCCCAATGCCGCTCACAGTTCCCCGCCCGGACCGATCATCGAGACCCACGGCCTTGTCAAACGTTTCGGCGACGTCACGGCCGTCGCGGGCATCGACTTCGCCGTCCGGCCCGGCGAGCTGTTCGCCTTCCTCGGCCCGAACGGCGCCGGCAAGTCCACGACCGTCAACCTGCTGTGCACGCTCATCGCGCCGGACGGGGGCACGGCCCGCGTGGCCGGTCTCGACGTCGTGCGCGACCGCGCCAAGGTCAAGCGTCGCATCGGGGTCGTTTTCCAGGAACATGTCCTGGACCCGCGCCTCACGGTCGGGGAGAACCTCATGACGCGCGGCGCCTTCTACCACCGCGGCCCCGAACTCGCCGCGGCCGTCGCGCGCGCGGCCGAGGCGGCCGCCGCGACCGACCTGCTCGACCGCCGCTACGGCAAGCTGTCCGGCGGGCAGATGCGCCGCGCCGACATCGCCCGCGCGCTGCTGAACACGCCGGACGTCCTGTTCCTCGACGAGCCGACCACGGGCCTCGACCCCCAAACCCGCCGCCACGTCTGGGACGCGGTGACGCGTCTGCGCCGCGAGGCCGGCATGACGATCTTCCTCACGACGCACTACATGGAGGAGGCCGCCGAGGCCGACCACGTCGTGATCGTCGACCATGGCCGCGTCGTCGCCGAGGGCACCCCCGAGACGCTGAAGGAACGCTACGTCCACGACGAACTGCGCCTCACGCCGGCCGATCCCGCCGGCTTTCTCGGCGCGCTCACGGAGGCGGTCCGTGCGGAAGGGCTGTCCGTCACCTTCCCGACCACCGACGATGGCGCGGCGCGGCCGGGAAGGGAAGGCCCGCCATCGGCGGTGTCCGATGGCGGAACGCCCGCGGGCGGCGGGGTCGCCCCACGCTCGGCGCGGTCCGTCATCGTGCGCGAGGGCGGCACGTGGCGCGTGCCGCTGCCCGGCTCGCTGGACGCCATCGGCCTGCTGAACCGCTTGGCCGGCCGGCTCCAGAGTTTCGAGGTGGTGCACGGTTCGATGGACGACGTCTTCCTGGCCGTCACGGGAGAGGAGCTGAGGGACAAGTGAACGCTTTCGCGGCTCTGACCAGGCGCAACTGGCGCTGCTACGCGCGCGACCACGGCGCGGTCTTCTTCTCGCTGCTGGGCCCGCTGTTCATCGTCGTGCTCTACCTGTTGTTCCTGCGCAAGCTGAACATGCAGGGGTCGAATATCCCCGGGGTCGCCCACCTCGTCGACGCGTGGGTGGCCGCCGGCATCGTCGCGACCGCCTGCCTGACGACGTGTCTGGCCGGTTACTCGGTGATGGTGCGGGACCGCGAGTCGCGGGTCTCGCGCGACTTCGCCGTGGCGCCGGCCTCCGCCGCCCAGGTGTTCGGTTCCTACGTCGCCTCCTCGGCGCTGATCGGCACGATCATGTCGGCCATCGCCCTCGTCGCGTCGCAGGTGTACGTCAAGGCCTACGGCGGGCCGTGGTTCGGGTTCGGGCCGGCGGCGGCCATGGTGGGGCTGATCCTGCTGTCCGTGTTCTCCTCGGCCGGCCTGTTCGGCTTCATCATGAGCTTCATCCACACCCAGGCCGCGTTGACCGGCGTCAACGTCGTGACCGGCATCATGAGCGGTTTCCTGGTCGGCAGCTACATCCCGCCCGTGGTGCTGCCCCGCGGCGTGCTCGACTTCATGAGCGTGTTGCCGTGTTTCCACTCGGCCGTGCTCATGCGGGGCGTGACGATGACGCGGACGTTGGCGCATGCGTTCACGGGGGCCGACGGGCCCCGGGCGCGCGCGCAGTTCAATCTCGACGAGGGCGTCAGCTTCAGGTTCGCGGGGCATTTGGTGCCGTCGTGGGTGTCGATCGCTTGGCTCGCGGTGAGCGGGCTGCTCGGGTTCGGCGCCATGCTGCTGGTGCTGCGGCATCGGCGGCGGCGCTGACCCTGTACCTGCGCTTGTGGCGAAATGGATGCGCCCAGGTGGGCCGCCGGGTCGCACCTCGCCGCGCGACACGCTCGCCGTGGTGATTGTGTGGGACCGTGCGACCCCCTAGCGTCTAAGAGACAAGGGGTAGCGTGACTACCCCATCTCTCAGAACTTTCGACTCGGAGGACACCGTGGCGGCACCACAGAACTACCTCGCTGTGATCAAGGTGGTCGGTATCGGCGGCGGCGGTGTCAACGCTGTCAACCGCATGATCGAGGCCGGCCTCAAAGGCGTTGAGTTCATCGCCGTGAACACTGACGCCCAGGCCCTCCTCATGTCGGACGCCGATGTCAAGCTCGACGTCGGCCGCGACCTGACGAGAGGGCTCGGCGCCGGCGCCGACCCGGAGATCGGCCGCCGCGCCGCGGAGGACCACGTCGAGGAGATCGAGGACGTCCTGAAGGGCGCGGACATGGTGTTCGTGGCCGCCGGCGAGGGCGGCGGCACGGGCACGGGCGGCGCGCCGATCGTGGCGCGCGTGGCCCGCGAGCAGGGCGCCCTCACCATCGGCGTCGTGACCAGGCCGTTCGCGTTCGAGGGCCGGCGCCGCGAGAACCAGGCGGAAGCCGGCATCGACAACCTCCGCAACGAGGTGGACACGCTGATCGTGATCCCGAACGAGCGCCTCATGGAGATCTCCGATCCGGGCATCTCGGTGCTGGACGCGTTCAAGTCCGCGGACGAGGTGCTGCGTTCCGGCGTCCAGGGCATCACGGACCTCATCACCACGCCCGGCCTCATCAACCTCGACTTCGCGGATGTCAAGAGCGTCATGCAGGACGCGGGCAGCGCCCTCATGGGCATCGGCACGGCCCGCGGGGAGGACCGCACGGTCAAGGCGGCGGAGCTGGCGATCTCCTCGCCACTGCTCGAGGCCTCGATCGACGGCGCCCACGGCGTGCTGCTGTCGATCCAGGGCGGCTCCGACCTGACGCTGGCCGAGGTGTCCGCGGCCGCCCGCCTGGTCCAGGAGGCGGCCCATCCGGAGGCCAACATCATCTATGGCCAGGTCATCGACGACGCCCTCGCGGACGAGGTCCGCGTCACGGTGATCGCCGCCGGCTTCGACCCGACCCCCGAGCGGGCCGTGCCGCTGAACACGCCCAAGCCGCAGGTCACGCCCGCGCCGCCGGCGCAGGCCACGCCGGTCCGGGCGGCCGCCACGATCGGCCCGCTGAGTGTCGGCAACCGCGTGCCGGTCACGCCGCCCGCGGTCCCGGTCGCGCCGGCCACGCCGCCGGCCACGCCCGTCACGCGCAGCTCCGTGGCCCGCCCGCGCCAGCGCGTCTCGCTGCCGCCGGCCGACGAGGTGCTGATCCCGCGTCAGAACGCGCAGCCGCCGCGCTTCGACCCGACGCCCACGGTTCCGGTCGAGTCGTCGCCGCTGTTCGAGCAGGCCCGGCGCTCCGTCAGCCGCGCCGACGACATCGACGTGCCGGACTTCCACAAGGACTGAGGGGCTCTCACGGTCGCGTCCGCCGCGACCGGCGTGCCCGGGCGGGACGATTCCGGCCTGGGTATCCGCGCGGTTGACCTCGGGCCCGGCGTGCGCGCCGGCTTCACCTCCGCTGTCACCGGCGACCTCCGTGCGCCCGTGGGGCGGGAGCGGGCCCGCGCCTGGGCGGGCGTCCCGCTGGTCTTGGCCTCCCAGGTGCATGGCACACGGCTGGTCTGGGCCGGTGCGCCGGGTGACCGGCCCGATTGCGCGTTGTGCGAAACGAATTGCGAAGCGGCGATCAGCGATCGAAACGTCGGAGAGGCGGACGCCATCGGCCTGTCGGGGCCCGGCGCCGCGGCCGTGATCCAGGTCGCGGACTGCGTCCCCGTGCTGCTGGCGGACCCCGTGGCGCGCCTCGCCTGCGCG
>JAISIU010000206.1 GCA_031261885.1 Bifidobacteriaceae bacterium | reverse complement strand
GACTACCAATCGAACCCGCTGCTGTGGCTGTTCCAACAACGGCCGACGTCGTTCTACTGGGAGAACGTCACGAAGGTGCTGCCCGCCGCGGAGCAGAAGAAGTGCGGCTCCACCGGCTGCTTCCAGGCGATCACGTCACTCGGCAACCCGATCATCTGGTGGGCCGGGATCATCGGCCTGCTCGTCGTGTTGTTCTTCGCCGTGTTCTGGGCGGACCGCCGGGCCTGGGCCATCCTGGCCGGATACATCGGCGGGTACGTGCCGTGGCTGTTCTTCATGAAGCGCACGATCTTCACGTTCTACACGGTCGCGTTCGTGCCGTTCGTCGTGCTGGCGGTCGTCTTTGCGCTCGGCGTGCTGATAGGACCACGCGGCACCTCGGCCAAACGTCGAAAGGTCGGCCTCATCGTCGCGGGCGTCGTCGTCGTGCTGGCGATGGCGATGGCGGCCTTCTTCTGGCCGATCTGGACCGGCGAGACCGTCCACTACAACTTCTGGTACGCCCACATGTGGTTCAACTCGTGGATCTGACCGGCGGGCGCGCCGTCATGGACGCCTCACGTGGTTTCCACGATTCAACTCGGTTCAATTCGGCCACGTTCACACAGGTCAGAGCCAACAGGTAGGGCTAACCCCCCTCTTGCGGCAGCCCACCCCGGGACATGCCCGGACTCCGTGTAACGTATGACGTGTCTCGACCGGTCAAACCTCTGATCAGGCGTCACCGGGCCGGGACAAGCCGTCGCGGGGGGCCTACCCGGGAACCCGATCGCCACCCCCGCGTGAAGGAGCGCCACCCCATGACCCCACCTGTTCTTCTTTCGCCCGACACCTCAAGGACCTAGGTTGCCGACCATTTCGGCGTGTAGTGGGGACTAGCACGCTGACATTGCCCGAACCGCCCCAACCGGCACAGTTCGCCCACAATGAAAGATCGCGACCTAGACACCTCGTCCCGGGGACAGTCAATCGGGGGCTGTCTCCGGGGCGAGGTTTATTCTTGGGGTTGACTCTGTTCACTTGGCGCGCTTCCGGCACTGGCCCGGCGGCAGCGCGGCCGCGGCCACCACTTGGCCTCGCGGAACTCGCTTGACTGAGGAGAAGCCCCACAATGACCACGTTGACTGATTCGCCGCGCCGGGCCGCCCGCGCGGCCCGCGCCGCCGCCACGGCCGCGATCCTCGCGTTCGGGCTCGCGGGCCTCGCCGCCTGCGGGCACGGCGGCTCAACCGTCGAGGTGCCGGCCAGCTCAGCGGCGGCCACCACGGGCTCCGCCGCCGGCGGGGCCACGGGCCAGGGCGCCGCCACGGCCGCGGCCGGCCAGACCACGGCGGCCGCGCAGGCCAGTCAGTCCACGAGCATGGGCGCCGGCAAGGGCGTCATCGGGAAGGCCACCGGCGTGCAGACCGGCCCGTCGCTGACCACTCCGCTCACGCCCACCGGCGGTCCCTCGAAGGACACGCAGCTGTGCCAGACGCTCATGAGCATCAACTTCGGCACGTCCGCCTCGCCGGCCTCCTCCGATGACCTCCAGTCGTGGGGCTCGGCGCTGACCCAGGAGGCCTCCAGCGCGTCCAGCGGGCTCAAGCCCCAGCTGTTGGCCTTCGCCTCGGGTCTCAAGGCCCTCGGCCAGTCGGGCCAGCTCCCGGCCAGCCAGGACGCCGCGTTCGGGACGGCCGCCAACTTCGTCAACGTCTGGATGATCAAGAACTGCTGACACCGGTGGCCGGGCCGCTCCCGGCGCGGACCGGCCGTCGCGCGGAGTTACCCTTGGTGCCGTGAATGACCAGGTAACCAACGATTTCCGTCCCGCTCAGCCCCTCACCCAGCCGGCCCCTGCCGTGCCGCCCATGAACGTCATCGTCCCCTCTTCGTGGATCGGCGCCGCGATCGACGCCTCGCCGCACCTTCACGCCATCGTCGTCGGCGACGAGGGCGGCGACGCGCTGGCCGACCCGGGCCACGCCACGACGACGGGCGGCCCCGCCACCGTGCCACCGCACACGCCGCCGGCCCGCGCCATGATCTCCAACCAGCACACGTGGGCGGAGCTGGAACCGATCTGCGCCCAACTGCCGAGCATCGAGCTGATCCAGACCCTGTCCCAGGGCGTCGAGTTCCTCAAGGGCACGCCGGAGCGCTACCGCGTCTCGAACGCGAAGGGCGCGCATGGCGGGCCCACGGCCGAGCTCGCGATCACGCTGCTCCTGGCCCTATGGCGCCACATTCCCGACTTCGTCCACGCCCAGGACTCCGGCCGGTGGCTGCCGGGCGGGCACGGCCGCACGCTCCGCGGCGCGCGGCTGCTCGTGCTCGGCGCGGGCGACATCGCCCACGAGTTCCAGGCGCGGGCCGCCGGGTTCGGGGCCACCTGCCTCATGACGGGCCGCACGGCGCGCGACGGCATCCGCGCCCTGGCCGACCTCCCCGCCCTGCTGCCCCGGGCCGACGCCGTCATCGCCACGTTGCCGCTGAACAGCGCGACGCGCGGCCTCGTGGACGCCGCGTTCCTCGCGCGCATGAAGGACGGCGCCACGCTCATCAACGTCGCGCGCGGCGCCATCGTCGACCAGGCCGCGCTGCTCGCCGAGCTGACGGCCGGCCGCCTCACGGCCGGGCTCGACGTCACGGACCCGGAACCGCTGCCGGCCGGCCACCCGCTCTGGAACGCGCCCGGCTTGCTGATCTCGCCGCACGCCGGCGGCGCCACGCACGGCGTGGGCGAGCGCGCACTCGAGGTGGCGGTGGCCCAGCTCGAACAGTTCGCGGCCGGCCGCCTACCGGACAACCTCGTCAAGCCCGCCGACCTGCGCTGACGCGGCCGGGGCGGGCCAGCGGGACCCGAGCCGCTCAGACGAGGTCGGCGCGCGGCACGACGTTGTCGGGGCGGCGGCCCTGGGCCAGCTGCTCCAGCTGGGCGACGGCGACATCCAGGCCGCGCGGCCCGGCGCCCTCGGTGACGAATCCGGCGTGGGGCGTGATGATGACGCCCGGCGCGCGCCACAGCGGGTGGCCGGCGGGCAAGGGTTCGGGGTCTGTCACGTCGAGCCCGGCCCGGAGCCGCCCGGCGGTCAGCTCGGCCAGCAGGGCGTCGGTGTCCACGACGGGTCCGCGCGCGATGTTGACGAGGATGGCGCCGTCCCGCAGGCGGCTCAGGAAGGCCGCGTCCGCCAGGTGGTGGGTGGTCGAGTTGTACGAGACCGTCAGCACCACGGCGTCCGCCGCCGGCAGCAGCTCGGGCAGCTCGCTCGTGGCGTGGACGCCGTCGCGGGCCGTGCGGCCCACGAGGGAGCAGACCGCGCCGAAACCGGACACGCGGCGGGCGAACTCGTGGGCGAGGTCGCCGGCGCCGACGATCAGCACGCGCGCCCCGGCCAGCCCCTTGGGGGCGGGACCGGGTTCCCAGCGGCCGGCGGCCTGCGCGGCCAGGAAATCGGGCAGCCGGCGTTGGAGCGCGAGCAGCAGCAGCACGCCGAGTTCGGCCGTGGCCGCGCCGTGGGCGCCGCGCCCGTTCGAGACGGCGATGTGTTCGGGGATGCCGCGCAGCGGGTCGACGCCCTGGGCCAGCGTCTGCACGAGTTCGAGGCTCGGCACCTGCCGGACCACGGGTTCGATCGAGTCCCACGAGTAGCCGTCCGCGAGCAGCGCACGGGCCGGCGGCGTGTGCGGCGGGACGGTCCCCGCCTCCGGGTAAACGACGCGGTCCGGTTCCGTGGCGCTCGGCGCCCCGCCCTTGAAGTGCACGATGACGGCACTCAAGTACGGGGAGGCGTTCACGGCGTCGGCGTACAGCTGGGAGGGCACGATGACGTTCATCGGCGCGGTCGGTTCGGATGTCGCGTTACGAGGCATGGCCCCACGATACCGGCCACATTGCGGACACCGACGCCGACCATTGGCCCGCCGCGCCATAATAGGGGGGCGTATCGACGCCGCGTCGCCGTGACCCACGGGCGCCGCCGTGCGCCCAGGCCCATCCACCGGCGCGGGCCACGCCCACGCCCTCCAGGAAAGCACGGCAATGAGAAAACATGCGTTGAAACTGACGGTGATCGCCGCCCTGGCCCTCGCCATGCCGCTGTCGCTGGCCGCCTGTGGCGGCTCGTCGACCGGCTCCGGCTCCACGTCGAAGACGGGCGCGGCCGCCCAGGTGGCCTCGCCCGGGGCCTCGTGTGCCAGCCCGGACAGCTCCAACCCGCTGAAGATCGGCATGGAGGCGGCCTACGCCCCGTTCAACTGGACGCAGAAGGACGACTCGAACGGCGCCGTCAAGATCGACGGCGGTGACTGGGCCAACGGCTATGATGTCCAGATCGCGAGGCGGATCGGCCAGTATCTCTGCCGCGACGTCGTCGTCGTGAAGACCTCGTGGGACGGTCTGATCCCGGCCGTCACGAGCGGCACCATCGACCTGATCGTGGCCGGCATGTCGCCCACGGCGGAGCGCCGCCAGGCCATCGACTTCTCCGACCCGTACTACTCGTCGGACGCGGTCGTGGTCGTGAAGAAGGGCTCCAAGTGGGCGAGCGCCACCTCGATCAACGACTTCCAGGGCGCGAAGATCACGGCCCAGCTCGGCACCATGCACTATGACCTCATCGACCAGATGAAGGGCGTCTCGAAGCAGGCGGCCATGGCGGACTTTCCGACCATGATCGCGGGCCTGGAGTCGGGCGCGATCGACGGTTACATCTCGGAGCGGCCCGGCGCGCTGTCGGCGGTCGCGGCCAACTCGAACCTGACGTTCGTGTCGTTCACGGGCTCGAACGGTTTCAAGGTGGACCAGAACAACATTTCGATCTCGGTCGGTATGAAGAAGGGCTCCCCGCTGCTGACGTCCGTGAACGCGGCGCTGAAGGGCATCAGCTCTCAGGAGCGGTCCACGCTCATGGACAACGCCATCAAGCAGCAGCCAGTCGGCGACTGAGCCGATCGGACCGGCCATGCAACCCCGGGGGTTTTTCGCCCAAATCTGGTACACGTTCACCGCGTGGGGCCCGCAGCTCGCCAAGGGCGCGGGCATCACGATGCTGATCGCGATCATCGGCACCGTGCTCGGCCTCGTCGTGGGCCTGGCCGTCGGCGTGATCCGCACGATCCCGCTCGGCAAGCACGACGGCGGGCCGGCCCGGCGGGCCCTGCTGCGCGTCGTCAACGTGATCCTCGCCGTCTACATCGAGGTGTTCCGCGGCACGCCCATGATGGTGCAGGCCGCGGTCATCTACTACGGCCTGCGCCAGGCGCTCGGGCTCGCGATGAGCCCGTTGCAGGCCGGCCTGCTCGTCGTGACGATCAACTCCGGGGCCTATCTTTCGGAGATCGTGCGCGGCGGCATCGAGTCCGTGGACCCGGGCCAGGACGAGGCCGGGCGGGCACTCGGCCTGACGCACTGGCAGATCATGCGCGGGGTCGTGTTGCCGCAGGCCTTCCGCAACATCCTGCCGGCCGTCGGCAACGAGTTCGTCATCAACATCAAGGACACGTCGGTCCTCAACATCATCTCCGTGACCGAGCTGTTCTTCGTCGGCAAGACGGTCGCGAACATGTCCTACCGGTTCTACGAGTCCTACCTCGCGATCGGCGTCATCTACCTCGTGCTGACGTTCGTCACGACCAGGCTGCTGCGCCTGTTGGAGCGCCACCTGGCCGGCCCGGACTCGTACACGCTCGCCACCTCCTCGACCATGCCGGATTCCGTCATCGAACCCGGCGGCACCACGATGCAGGACGCGCTGCGGCTGCGGCACGCCAACATCCTCACGGGGTCGCGGCGCGCGGCCGGCGGGACCCAGGCGAAGGGACGGACCAATGGCTGAGACCGTCATCGAGACCAAGGGTCTGACCAAGAGCTTCGGCGAGAACGAGATCTTGAAGGGCATCGATTTCGAGGTCCACAAGGGCGAGGTGGTGTCCGTGATCGGCGCCTCCGGCTCCGGCAAGTCGACGTTCCTCCGGTGCATCAACCTGCTGGAGTGGCCCACGGGCGGCCACGTGCTGTTCCATGGCGAGGACGTGCTGGGCCGCGGCTTCGACACGACGGGCTACCGGGCCAAGCTCGGCATGGTGTTCCAGCAGTTCAACCTCTTCCAGAACCTGAACGTGCTGGCCAACTGCCTGCTCGGCCAGCTTCGGGCCGGCCACAAGTCCAAGGAGCAGGCCAGGGCCACGGCCATGACCTACCTCGAACGGGTCGGCATGGCCCAGTACATCAACGCCAAGCCGCGGCAGCTTTCGGGCGGCCAGCAGCAGCGCGTCGCGATCGCGCGCGCCCTGTCGATGGAGCCCGAGGCGTTGTTGTTCGACGAGCCGACCAGCGCCCTCGACCCGGAGATGGTCGGCGAGGTGCTGAAGGTGATCGGCGACCTCGCGCACACGGGCCTCACGATGATCATCGTGACCCACGAGATGGCCTTCGCGCGCGATGTCTCGGACCGCGTCGCCTTCATGGACGGCGGCGTCATCGCCGAGTCCGGCACGCCGGACGAGGTGTTCGGCCATCCCAAGCACCCGCGCACCAGGGATTTCCTCTCCCGGTTCCGCCAGGGATGACGCCCCGGAACGGCCCGGCCGGCCGGCATCGGCCTTCCATCGGTGCCGCTTAAGCTAAGAAAACCCACCCACCCACTGCACAAAGGAACATGCGAGATGCCCCAGAAGCCATCCGACCTGATCTTTTCGGAACGCACCATGGTCGGCGCGCGCGCGCTGCTGCGCGCCGCCGGCGTCAAAGGCGAGGATTTCGGCAAGCCGATCATCGCGGTGGCGAACTCGTTCTCCGAGTTCGTCCCCGGGCATGTCCACCTGAACCAGGTGGGCCGCATCGTGTGCGACGCGATCACGAAGGCCGGCGGCGTGCCGCGCGAGTTCAACACGATCGCGGTGGACGACGGCATCGCGATGGGCCACGGCGGCATGCTGTACTCGCTGCCGAGCCGCGAGATCATCGCAGACTCGGTCGAGTACATGGTGAACGCCCACCGGGCCGACGCGCTGATCTGCATCTCCAACTGCGACAAGATCACGCCCGGCATGCTCATGGCCGCGATGCGGCTGAACATCCCGACCGTCATGGTCTCGGGCGGGCCCATGGAGGGCGGCAAGGCGGTCCTCTCGGACGGCCAGGAGCGGCAGCTCGACCTCATCGTCGCGATCGCGGATTCGGCGGATCCGGCCATGTCGGATCAGGACCTGGCGCGCGTCGAGCTGGGAGCCTGCCCCACGTGCGGTTCGTGCGCGGGCATGTTCACGGCGAACTCGATGAACTGCCTGACGGAGGCGCTCGGCCTGGCGTTGCCCGGCAACGGCACGCTGTTGGCCACGCACACGGCCCGGCGCGGCCTGTATGAGGCGGCCGGCCGTCAGGTCGTGGAGTTGGCGCACCGCTACTACGACGAGGGCGACGCCTCCGTGCTGCCGCGCAACGTCGCGACGCCCACGGCCTTCCGCAACGCGATGAGCCTCGACCTGGCCATGGGCGGTTCCACGAACACCGTGCTGCACCTGCTGGCCGTCGCCCAGGAGGCGGAGGTCGACTTCACGCTGAACGACATCGACGAGCTGAGCCGCCGCGTGCCGTGCCTCGCGAAGATCGCGCCGAACGGCACGGATCTGGTCCAGGACGTGCACCGCGCGGGCGGCATCCCGGCGCTGCTGGGCGAGTTGGAGCGCGGCGGCCTGTTCGACGCCTCGGTCCACGCGATCCACGCGCCGAGCGCGCGGGCCTGGCTCGACCAGTGGGACATCCGCGGCGCCAAGCCCAGCCCGGAGGCCATCGAGCTGTACCACGCGGCGCCGGGCAACAAGCGCACGCCGGAGCCGTTCAGCCAATCGGAGCGGTTCGAGACCCTCGACACGGATCAGGCCACGGGGTGCATCCGCGACGTGGCCCACGCCTACACCAAGGACGGCGGCATCGCGGTCCTGTGGGGCAATCTGGCCACGGACGGCGCGGTCGTGAAGACGGCCGGCGTCGACGAGTCGATCTGGAAGTTCGGCGGCCCGGCCTATGTGGTCGAGTCGCAGGAGGAGGCCTGCGACGCGATCCTGGCCGACAAGATCAAGCCCGGCGACGTCGTCGTGATCCGCTACGAGGGCCCCAGCGGCGGCCCGGGCATGCAGGAGATGCTCTACCCGACGTCGTTCCTGAAGGGCCGCGGGCTCGGCAAGACCTGTGCGCTGATCACCGACGGCCGGTTCTCGGGCGGCACGTCCGGGCTGTCGATCGGCCACGTCTCGCCGGAGGCGGCCTCGGGCGGCCTGATCGCGCTCGTCGAGTCCGGGGACCGGATCCTCATCGACATCCCGAACCGTTCGCTCGTGTTGGACGTCTCGGATGACGACCTCGCGGCCCGCCGGGCCCGCCTGGAGGCGGCCGGCGGGTACAAGCCGTTGCACCGCGACCGGCCCGTCTCGAAGGCGCTCAAGGCGTACGCGGCGCTCGCGACGAGCGCGGACAAGGGCGCGGTGCGGGACCTCTCGAAGCTCGGCTGAGGTCGGTCTTAAGTTTCGCCGTCCGATGGCGGCCGTTCGGTTTGGCGCTGGACGGCCGCCATCGGCGTCTCTTGGGCCGGGCGGGTCGCTTTGGGTCGCTAGAGGAGCTGGCCGATGGCGTCGCGCAGCCGCGTGACGCTGTCGCGGAATTGGTCGGGGCGGGGCAGCAGCGAGAGGGCCAGCGTGCGGTCGCCGGGCAGGTCGTAGAACCAGCCGGGGTGGACGGCAAGGTGGGCGTGGCGCAGCAGGTGCAGCTCCAGCCAGTCGGCGGCCGCGTCCGGGTCGGTTTCGTGGCCGTTTTCGCCGTGCCCGATGCCGCCGGATCCGCCGGGTGCGGCCGCACCGCCGGGACGGGTCACCGGGGGCACGTCAACGAGCGCGGTCCAGCCACCGTCCACGCGGCGGACGCGGTAGGAGGCCTCCCCCG
>JAISIU010000188.1 GCA_031261885.1 Bifidobacteriaceae bacterium | reverse complement strand
CTCCGTCACGGTTCCGCCGTCGCGACCCGCAACACCGCCGACTTCCAGGCCGTCGGCCTGACGCTCATCAACCCTTACAGCCTCCCGTGATCGACGGCCCTGACGGGTATTGGATGCGGCGAGGCCGCGTCGTCGCGCACAGACGGGCCCCGGGCGCCGCGTCCTTGATGGGAGCGGTGCCCGGGGCCCCGAGCGTTTGTTGAGCGGCGACCGTGCCGGGCCGCCGATTGGTCGAGTCCGTCGAGCGGCGGGAGGACGGCCGTGGTGATCGGGCCCGTGTGGGCGCCCACCGGGATTGGGCTGCCCCCCTTCGTGGCGAACGTGAACTCCTGGTCCTCGCCCTTGCCCTTCGTGTCCACGAGGATCTCCTCACCGGCCTTGATCTCGCCGAACAGGATCTTCTCGGACAGCTGGTCCTCGATGTCGCGCTGGATGGCGCGGCGCAGCGGCCGGGCGCCGAGCACCGGGTCGTAGCCGCGTTCCGCCAGCAGCGCCTTCGCGGAGTCGCTCAGCGTGATCGTCATGCCCTGGTCCTTGAGGCGGTCCGCCAGGCGGGAGACCATGAGGTCGACGATCTTGACGATCTCGTCATGGGTCAACTGCGGGAAGACGATGATGTCGTCGACGCGGTTCAGGAACTCGGGACGGAAGTGCTGCTTCAGCTCGTCGCTCACCTTGTTCTTCATGCGCTGGTAGCTGGTCGACATCTCGCCGCCGGCCTGGAAGCCCGTCGCGACGCCCTTCGAGATGTCACGCGTGCCCAGGTTCGTGGTCATGATGATGACCGTGTTCTTGAAGTCCACGGTGCGTCCCTGGGCGTCCGTCAGACGGCCGTCCTCGAGGATCTGCAGCAGCGAATTGAAGATGTCGGCGTGGGCCTTCTCGATCTCGTCGAACAGGACCACGGAGAACGGCTTGCGCCGGACCTTCTCGGTCAGCTGGCCGCCCTCCTCGTAGCCGACGTAGCCGGGCGGGGAGCCGAACAGCCGGGAGACCGTGTGCCGTTCCGCGAACTCGGACATGTCGAGCTGGATCAGCGCGTCCTCGTCCCCGAACAGGAACTCGGCCAGCGCCTTGGCCAGCTCCGTCTTGCCGACGCCCGTGGGGCCGGCGAAGATGAACGAGCCGCCGGGCCGCTTCGGGTCCTTCAGGCCGGCGCGCGTGCGCCGGATGGCCTGCGACAGTCCCTTGATGGCCTCGTCCTGACCGATCACGCGCTTGTGCAGCTCCTCCTCCATGTGGAGCAGCCTGGTGGATTCCTGCTCGGTCAGCTTGACGACGGGGATGCCGGTGGACATGGCCAGCACCTCGGCGATCAGCTCCTCGTCCACCTGGGCGACGTTGTCGAGGTCGCCGGCGCGCCACTTCTGCTCGCGGTCCGCGCGCTCCTCGGTGAGCTTCTTCTCCTCGTCGCGCAGCTTGGCGGCCTTCTCGAAGTCCTGCTCGTCGATTGCGGCTTCCTTGTCCTTGCGGGCCTGGGTGATCTTGTCGTCGAGTTCGCGCAGTTCCGGCGGCGCCGTCATGCGGCGGATGCGCAGCCGGGCCCCGGCCTCGTCGATCAGGTCGATGGCCTTGTCGGGGAGGAAGCGGTCGTTGATGTAACGGTCCGCCAGCTGGGCGGCGGCCACGAGCGCGCCGTCCGTGATGGACACGCGGTGGTGGGCCTCGTAGCGGTCCCTGAGACCTTTGAGGATCTCGATGGTCTCCGCGACCGTGGGCTGGTCCACCTGGATGGGCTGGAAGCGGCGTTCCAGCGCGGCGTCCTTCTCGATGTACTTGCGGTATTCGTCCGAGGTGGTGGCGCCGATGGTCTGTAGCTCGCCGCGCGCCAGCAGCGGCTTGAGGATCGAGGCCGCGTCGATCGCGCCCTCGGCCGCGCCGGCGCCCACCAGCGTGTGGATCTCGTCGATGAACAGGATGATGTCGCCGCGCGTGCGGATCTCCTTGAGGACCTTCTTGAGGCGTTCCTCGAAGTCGCCGCGGTAGCGCGAGCCGGCCACGAGCGAGCCGAGGTCCAGCGTGTACAGCTGCTTGTCCTTCAGCGTCTCGGGGACGTCGCCGTGGACGATCTTCTGGGACAGGCCCTCGACGATGGCGGTTTTGCCGACGCCCGGTTCGCCCACCAGGACGGGGTTGTTTTTGGTGCGCCGGCTCAGGACCTGCATGACGCGTTCCATCTCGGTGGCGCGCCCGATCACCGGGTCGAGCTTGCCTTCGCGCGCCGCCTGGGTCAGGTTGCGGCCGTACTGGTCCAGCACGGCCGAGCCGGCCGGGGTCTGCTGCGAGGACGGCCCGCCGCCGACGGAGACCTGCTCCTTGCCCTGGTAGCCGGAGAGGAGTTCGATGACGGTCTGCCGCACACGGCCGAGGTCCGCGCCGAGTTTCACGAGGACCTGCGCGGCCACGCCTTCGCCCTCGCGGATCAGGCCGAGCAGGATGTGCTCGGTGCCGATGTAGTTGTGGCCCAGCTGCAGCGCCTCGCGGAGCGTCAGCTCCAACACCTTCTTGGCGCGCGGCGTGAACGGGATGTGAGAGCCCGAGGGCGCCTGTTGGCCCTCGCCAATGATGTCCTGGACCTGGGCCCTCACCGCCTCGAGTGAGATGCCCATGGATTCCAGGGCTTTGGCCGCCACCCCCTCGCCCTCGTGGATGAGGCCGAGCAGGATGTGCTCGGTGCCGAGGTAGTTGTGGTTCAGCAGCCGGGCTTCCTCCTGAGCCAGGACGATGACGCGCCTGGCGCGGTCGGTAAAGCGTTCGAACATGTCGGTTACGTGTCTCCCCACTGTCGGGTCAGCTAGGAACCTGCCGGGGCGCCGGGGCGGGCGGCAGGGCGGCCCTTATCCGCACAATCTTAGCGGCGCGGGGGTGCCGGGGCGAATGCGAGCCGCCTCACTTCGCTCCCGGCGTG
>JAISIU010000163.1 GCA_031261885.1 Bifidobacteriaceae bacterium | reverse complement strand
GACATCGGGGAGTACGTGAAACAGCACCCGGTGCCGTTCGGCGAGTACGTGCCGTTCCGGTCCCTGGCCCGGCGCGTGACGCCGCTGGTCAACGAGGTGGCCGTCGACATGCTGCCCGGGCACGGCGTCGGGCTTCTTAAGCTGCCGTCGAAGCGACTCGGCCGCACGGTCGGCATCGGGGACGTCATCTGCTTCGAGGTTGGTTGGGACAAACTGGTCCGCGAATCCGTGGAGGCGGGCGCCGAGGTGCTCGTGGTCCAGACGAACAACGCGTCGTTCGGCCACAGCGACGAGTCGGCGCAGCAGCTCCAGATGGTCCGCCTCAGGGCCATCGAGACGGGCCGGTCCGCGATCCAGGCGTCGACCACGGGCGTCAGCGCCGTCGTGTCGCCGACGGGCGTCGTCTCCGGTACCACGCGGCTGTGGACCGCCGCTAACATTGTCGCGTCGCTTCCGTTGCGCCAAGGCCTGACACCGGCCGTGCGGTACGGCCTCGAGATCAAGCTCGTCGTCTGCGCCTTCGGCGCGGGCCTCGCGCTGATCGGGTTCGGCGGCGCGCTGCGGAACCGCCGGCCGCGCCGGCCCCGGCGGGCTGGCCGCGCTACGTGACGGGCCCGGCCGTGAGGCCGGGCGGCGCGACGGCCATGAGAGCCCACACGAATTGGAATTGGAAGGCACGATGCCCCGCAAGACCCTGGTCATTATCCCCACGTACAACGAGCGGGAGTCGCTGCCCGGCGTCCTCGGCAGGACCAGGGCCGCGGTGCCCGATGCCAGCGTCCTGATCGTCGACGACGGCAGTCCGGACGGCACGGGGGAGTGGGCGGACCAGCAATCGGGCCAGGACCCGCACGTCCACGTCATGCACCGGCAGGGCAAGAATGGGCTCGGGACGGCGTACCTCCAGGGTTTCGCCTGGGGCCTCGAGCACGGCTACGGCATCCTGTGCGAGATGGACGCGGACGGCTCCCACCCGGTCGAGGGGTTGCCCAAGCTGTTGGCCGCCGTCGAGGGCGGCGCGGATCTCGCGATCGGCTCGCGCTACGTGAAGGGCGGCTCGGTCGTCGATTGGCCGCGGCGCCGCTGGCTGCTGTCGAGAGGCGGCAACCTGTACATCGCGATCATGCTCGGGCTGCATGTCCGGGACGCCACGGCCGGTTTCAGGGCCTATTCGGTGTCGCTGCTGCGCCGGCTGAACCTGGCCGGCGTGCAGTCGAAGGGCTATGGCTTTCAGGTGGACATGACGAAACGCGCCGTCGAGGCCGGGGCCCGGATCGTCGAGGTGCCGATCGTGTTCCGGGAGCGTCAGCTCGGGGAGTCGAAGATGTCGGGCGGCATCGTGAAAGAGGCGATGCTCATGGTGACGGGCTGGGGTCTGGCCCGGATCGGCCGCGGGATCGCGCATGTGGCGCACATCGCGAGCGGCAAGGATGACTCGGGCCACCGCTCGCGCCGGAACCGGGGCGGCGGCCGTTGAACGTCTGAGGGGCGCTCCCATCGCGTGGTGGGAGCGCCCCTCGGAACGGTTTGAGGCATGGTCCGCCGGCTTCGTCAGGCGGCGGCGGCCTGTTTGACCTTACGGGTTGGCTTTGTCGTCTTCGCGGTTTTCGCGGCCTTCGTGGCTTTCGTGCCCTTGACGGTCTTGACGCAGTTGGTTGGTTTGCTGGTCTTGGCGGCCGCGGTGGCGGTGGGGGAGGCCTGGGCGGTCGCGGATGCCTTGGTCCGCCCCGCGTGCGTGTTGCGTTTGCCTTTCGGGGTCCGCCGGGCGCGCAACAGTTCGAGGCGTTCTTGGAGCAGTGCTTCGAGTTCCTCGGTGGTGCGGCGTTCCTTCAGCACTTCCCAGTGGGTGCGCTTGTGCTTGACCTCGGGCAGCCGCGGGTCTTTGACGTCGCGCTTGAGCGCGAGGGCGCCGCAGCGGCATTCCCAACAGTCCGGGACGTCGGCCTCGACGTAGAACGGGACGACGATGACGTGTCCACCGGGGCAGTCGTAATAGACGGTCATGTGTTCGGCGAAATCGACTCCGTCCTCGGATTCCAGGGATTGGAAACCGATTGTCGAGCCGTGCAGGGCGTGGTGGGCGTGGGCCATGGGTTGGGTCTCCTGAATCGAGCTGGGCCCGGGGCGTTGGGCGGGGCGAGGACGTGGTTGGTCCGCGGGCCGGAGGGGATGGGCACATCTCCGGCTGGCGGCCGGCTTGGGCAGAGAGCCACCGGCGCGAGTCTGATCAGCCGGGAGGCGACGAGAGATGTCGCTGCCCCGTCAATGGCCGATCCCGAACGGAGAGGAGGACGGTTGGTTCGCGACAAGCGCCGGTGGGCTCCGCTCAGCCCAACGCGAAACTGGGGTGAAAACTTCCCGATTGGCGAACGACGCCGGGGGAAAAGGGAACCGCCCGGCACAATAACGCCCTGGCCGGTCGGCGGCTTCCGATGTGGCTGTCGTGCGGCGCGGCGCGAGCCGTCAGAGGCTGTGGATCAGCGCGTCCCGCTCCGATGGGTCGTACCACATGAGGTCGCGGTCCTCGAGGGCGCGCGCGGCCTTCGAGTCGCCGTTCGCGGCAGCGGTGACATCGGGCTCGGCGGCCGTCTCGTCGACATGGATGGCCACCACGTCGCGCCAGGCGACCGGCCCGCGCAACCGGACCAATCCGGGGTGGCCGCCGGCATCGGGCTCTGACTCCGGCTGGCGAACCGCCGAGGTGGCCACCTCGGCCGCGAAGACGACCCGCCGCGGCACCGCGCCGACGGCGGCCGCGAGCTGGGCCGAATCGTCGACGGCGCCGAGGTAGGCCACGTATTCGCGCGTCTCGGCGACGTCCTCGGGCAGCGCGGCCTCGAGGGCCGGCGTCACGGCGTAGGCGTCGCTGCTGGCCAGCGTGCCCCGCCTGAGGTCGGCGGCGGTCCCAGGAACGTAAACGCGCACGGTCCCAGTCTTCCACCGCCCGCGCGCGGCCTCGGCCGGCGGGCGGTACCGTAGGCGCCATGACGACCAAGAGGATTGCACCGCCATCGGACGCCCAGCTGTGGGTGGAGCGCACGGGCGAACGGACCTACCTGGGCCACAGCGCGAGTGGTTCCACCGTGCTCATGGGTCCGGAAGGCACACCGGGCGGTTTCACACCCGGCGAGCTGCTGCAGCTGGCGCTGGCCGGCTGTGCGGGTATGAGCAGTGATCTCGCCGCCTCGCGGCGGCTGGGACCGGACGCGCCGCGCGTCATCGTCGTCTCGGCGACCAAACATCAGACCGAGGACCGTTACGCCCAGTTGCACGAGACGGTGCTCATGGACTATTCGACGCTCGACGGGCCGGCGCAGGACCAGTTGTTGACGACCGTGAACCGCGCGATCGGTGAACATTGCACGGTCGGCCTGACCCTGGAGCACGCCGCCGCCATCGACCGCACCGTGGTGAACACCCCGGCGGCCTGACGCCGAGAGCGCTTGGCAATCGAACACGCGCGGCGCTCAACAAACGAAACGCCGATAATGTACGTTATGTAATTAGGATGATTCCCACACCACCTACGAAACCTTGAAGCATTTCGCGGGCACTCTCCCGCGAGCACTCACGCGCCCCACGCGACACCGCTTAGTGAGCCGATGTCGCGTGGGGCGACGAGCAACGGTTGAATTGCCAGGATTGAAACTGACGCCGCTTGGTCAGCCGATGCGGCGAGCGCGCCGCCTGGCCGCGAGCTCGTCGACGACGGCCGGTTTGGCGTATTCGGAGTCGGCGGTGGCCCGCTCGGCCGGGAGCTGCGCGAGCGTGCCCTCGACCTCTTGCCAGACGCGGCCCACGGC
>JAISIU010000133.1 GCA_031261885.1 Bifidobacteriaceae bacterium | reverse complement strand
CGATGCTGGGACGGAACCGTTCGCTGGCTGGAGCCGCCCCGTGGAAGCCCGGCCCTGCCTAGGCCGGCGGAGCGGGCCGCACGGCGACGGCCGCGCGGCGGCGCGTGTGGCGTTGGTAGGCGACGACGACGCACATGACGATGAGGTCGACGACCGCGAGCAGGTCGCTCACGTAGCCGAAGGCGACGGGCGCGGTAAAAATGTTGACCACGAGCCCGACGGCCCAGAACCGGATCGAGGAGCGCCGGGCGGAGAAGAAGGCCAGCACCGCGGCGCCCGTGGCGACCACGGAGAAGGCGACGAGCGCGAAATTCCCCATCCCGGCGTCATCGGCGCTGGTCAGCCCCACGCACGTGGCATACCAGCCGATCACGCACGAGAGGGCCGCGAGCCCGAACCCGATCCACATGATGACGCGCTGCGTGCGCGTGACCGGCGGGCGGGGACGCGGGGCGGGTGTCTCGGAGGCCGGCAACGACACTGGCACGGGCCGGGGCCCAAACATCTTCACCGCCCCAGCCTAAGCCCAGTCGTAGTCATCTTCCTCGGCCGACCGGGTCAACGGATAGGCCGTCACTTCGGTGGTCTCGGCGCGGTCAGCAACCGACTCACCGACCATGAGACGATCACTGCGGCCCGGTCAGAACATCCTCGGCGACGTCAACCGGCACCATGGATCTCCTTAACATGCCGCCCAGACCGACTCTCACGACATCCGAGCGATGCACGGTTACGCGGTCGCGCCGTGGATCAGACGGAACTGGGGCCGAGGCTGCGCAGCGGTTCGCCGTTCGCCTTGAAAAGAGACAGGGAACTGTCCGAAAGTAAGCTCATGGATTTCCCGCTGCGGGATTCCTAGATCCGAAGCGATCTGTGTGACGGTGACACCCTGCTCGCGGAGAAGCGTCAGGACAAGTTGGAAGACGCGCGACCGCTCGCGCGGGACACCATCGGGCTCGCCGCTCCTGAAACCGCGTTTGGACAGTTCAATGCAATCGGACCGATATCCCCAGTCGGAGAGCACGCCAAGGTCGTGAGCGCGACGCACCGCGCCCATGGCCGACACTCGGTAGACACGCTTCACCGCGAGGATTTGGTGAATCGTTGGCTGACGGCCGACGGCCGCTTTGAAGGCACCCGCGGGCATCAAAAACGCGGAAGCGAATTGGTTCGCCTGGTCCTCGAGTGAACGAGATCGGTCACCAATAGGGTCTGTCACTCCCCGGTGCATCACGAGGTGCCCAAGCTCATGCGCCAGATCGAAGCGTGAGCGTTCCGCGCTCTTCATGAGGCTGAGAAAGACGTACGGTGTCCCATCCACCCATGTTGAAAACGCATCCACCGCGTCGGGGCCACGTGGCAAGCTCAGGACACGCACCCCCTTGGCTTCGCTTAGCTGCAGGAGGTTGGGCAACGGACCATCACCGAGGCCCCAGAGGGCGCGCAAAGTGGTGGCGCCAAGCTCAGGTTCGAGCGGATCGAGATTAGGCACCTGCGTTGTTGGCAAGCCGAAGCGCTCCTCGATCCAGCGATATACCTCTAGCCCGAGCGTCGCGGCCGCTCGGGAAGCATCCTTCTCCCGCGCCGTGGAGCTTCGTAGCGCGCGGAAGAATCCTTGAGTCCCATCGACAACGGCCGTCACCGGCCGTTCGAAGAAACTCGGCTCAACCCCGAGCGTGTCCGCCAACAGCCCAGCTTGCCCTATAGGCGCACCCGCCTTCTCGTAGTCTTGAACCGTCCGCGCGGTCAGGCCTAGCTCGCGAGCGAGCGCTGCTTTCGTCAGCCCCCGTCGCTCACGGGCCAGGCAGATGCGCGCCGGAACCAGGCGTAGCTCAGAGTGCTCGGATCTCGAAGGACTGCTCATCGTCGCCATTATCCCCTTCGACCAGGGGAGTCACCACCGGTTCGAACTGGATCGTGGGCAGGATAATCCGCTCTTTCCACCGCAGAACACGGCCGTTGTCCATTGCCGTGGGAAGCGAGACCTCCGCGCGCAGCTCGCCTGCCAGTTCGCGGTGATACAGCAGGAACCACGATTGCCGCTGGGCGTTCCGCTCGGCCGCCATGTCGGCGAGCAGCACCTCCACGTTCAGCTCAAGCTGCTCGAACATGCTTTGGTTGATGTCAACGGCTCGCTGCGTTGCGGGTCCCCGTCGATGGGCGGCCTGTGGAGTGAAACCGGCCCGTCCAACAGCCGCAGTTCCGCTCATTACACCCAATGCGACAAGGCCGTCCGGCGACAGGGCCCTCGGCACGTTCCGCGTGTCGTCAGAGGTCCAACCCCGCGCAGCTAGAAGTTCGCGCAGCCGCCCGACAGTCTCGAGCCAGCGTTCCACACCCGGCGCCATGGTCGGGTGATACTTGCCTGGCTGCCGTGCAGCGATGTCCCCCGCGTCCAGCGCTTCTTGCAAGACCCCGAAGTCAAGCCCAAGAACCGACAGGCGCTGTCCTGCATCAGCACCATCAAATATCGCAGGCTCATAAATCGGATCCACGTAGCTCATCGGCATGCCTCATCCCACAAATCCTTATCGAACATACTTTCGACAACAAGATGCTCTCACACAAAAGCATAAAACCGGAAACGCTGCAGGTGAGAGCGGCGTGTCGCCACCAGTGAGCCACGGAGTGACTGGGCACTTACACACACAAGTGGCCAGAACGGCACCGGCCCGGGCGCGGCGCTCAGGCGGCGAGGCAGGTGGTGCCGAAGGCGGCTTGGAGGTCGCCGAACAGCTCCGTGCACGGCTCGACGTCCCACGTGCGGTCCAGCCGGATCACGGTCTCGTGGCCGGCGGCCGTGAGCTTCAGGTGGACCTCCGCCTCGCCGTGATGGTCGCGCAGGATGTCCTGGAGCCGGTCCGTGACGTGCTTGTCGACGCGGCG
>JAISIU010000119.1 GCA_031261885.1 Bifidobacteriaceae bacterium | reverse complement strand
GTGCGGGCCGTGCCCGGGTCGTTGACGACCTCCCAGCGGACCTTGCCCTCGGCGTCGAGCAGGAACGTGCCGCGCACGGCCATGCCCATCTCGTCGTTGAACACGCCGAACGCCTTCGCCGCCGCGCCGTGCGGCCAGAAGTCGCTCAGCAGGGTGAAGTCGTAGTTCTCAGCCTTGGCGAACGCGCCCTGGGCGTACATGGCGTCGCAGGAAATCGCGACGAGCTTCACGCCTGAAGCCTGGAAGTCCTTGATGTTGTCCCGGAGCGTGCACAGCTCGCCCGTGCAGATGCCGGAGAACGCGAACGGGAAGAAGACCACGGCGACCGGCTGGCCGCGCAGGCTGGACAGCGAAACCGGCTGGCCTTCGGTGTTCGGAAGTGTGATATCAGGAGCGGTGGCGCCCACCGCGATCGGGTTAATGCTCATGCCACCAACTTAGCCGTGCCAGCCGTGTTCGACGCCGGAGTGTGGGGCGGGTCACAGCGGGGTGGGCTGAAGAGATCCGTGTCCGATGTCGGTGCTCCGGGTGTGGTGTGTGGGTGCGGGGTTGGGTTGGGCGGGGTTGGGTCCTGCGGTGCTGGCTTGGGTAAGGGGTGTCGCCTGTTGGTCGTTTGGGGGGTTGACCCCCAAACGGCCAAGCCCCCGGAGAGAGCCATGATCGCGGCTTCGCCGCGACTATTCCCGAATCCCACAGTGCTTCATTTTTGTTGTGGGTGGGGCCCTTGCGGCCCCTCCCACAACAAAGGTGCCCCCGGAGGGATTCGAACCCTCGACACCTGGTTTAGGAAACCAGTGCTCTATCCCCTGAGCTACGGGGGCGCGGGGAACACTTTACCTGGCCCATCGGGGACGACGCCGCGCCGCGCCTCCCACGGCGGAAGGAAACGGCCACATACCCTTGAGACCGTGAGACCCGCCTTGTTCTCCGGCAAGAAGCGCGCACCGGAACCCGCCCCCGACGCGCCCGGTCCGCATGCCACCAGCCAGCCGGACCAACCCCTCCATCCCGTGACCGGCCGCCCGCAAGGGCCGTCAGCCCGTCGGCGCGGCACCGTCGCCGGCGCCGCCAGCCGGTGGCGTTCCGAGCTCGCCGCCCTTGGCGGCCCGAACGCGCTCGTCGACATGGCCGCCCTCGGCAACACCGTGCTCGACCTGTCGAGCGCCCACCCCTCGGGCATGGCCCAGCTCTACGCTGGCCGGCCCACGCCCCTGCAGAACCTGATCCGCGAGCACCAAGCCTTCCTGCAGGCGCGCGAACGCGCCCACGAGGTCCAGGTGCTGGCCGATCAGCACGCCACGCGCTACGGCCTGCCGCCCACCCACCTGTCAATGGGCATCGCGTTCTGGACCGAATACGTGGACGAACCGTCAACCGGCCGCGCCCACCCGGCGACCACCGCCGAACCGGCCGCCACCGCCACGGGTGAGGGCCCGGCATCGGACACCCCCGGAGACGCGGACGGCGAGACCCCGGCCGAACCCGCCAACGTCGTCCCGCTGCGCACCCCGGACGCCGCGCCGGCCGAGAAGCGGGCCGTGCAGCGGCGCCTGCCGATCCTGCTGCGGCCCATCAACCTGCTGAACCACCCGCGCACCGGCGAGCCGGCCCTGCAGCTGGAACCCGGCGTCGAGATGAACCCCGTGCTCGTGAGGGCGCTCCGCGCGCGCGGCTGCGTGCTCGACCCGGAACACCTGATCGACCAGGCCCGGGCCGGCGTCTCGTTCTCGCCGTCGCTCGTGCTCCAACGCGTCGAGGCCATGGGCCGCACCGTGTTCAAGGACTTCCGGGTCCGCGACAAGCTGATCGTCGGCGTCTTCCAACACCCCGGCCAGTTGCTCGTCGAAGACCTCGACTCGGGCAGTGACGCGCTGGCCGGGCGGCCGATCGTGGCCGCCCTCGCGGGTGACGGCGCCGCCCAGCATGGCTTCAAGGCGCAGGAACTGCCCGGGGTCGTGATGGCGGACCGGCCGCCGGACCATGAGCGCGGCATCGGCGACCTCGACATCGAGCAACAGCACGTGCTCGACGTCGTCGCGGCCGGCGACTCGGTGTTCATCGACGCCGGGCCCGGGGCGCCGATCGCGTCGACCATCGCGGCCGTCATCGCCGACACGGTCGGCTCGGGCCGCAGCGTGCTCTACGTGACGGGGAATCGGCGCGCGTCCCACGCCGTCATCGCTGGCCTGGCCGATGCCGGGCTGTCCGAGGCCGTGCTCGACCTCCAGCCCAAGCCCGGGTGGCAGAGGGCCGCCGTGCGCCGCCTCCGGGAAGGCCTTGACGTGAAGGCGCCGGCCCTCGACATCGCCGGGATCGGGCAGGTGCGGCAGGCGCTCGCGGAACGCTCCGAGCAGATCGCCGCCTACGTCCGTTCGCTGCACGGCAGCCGCGACCCGTGGAACATTTCCGCCTATGACGCGCTCCAGGCGATCGCGCAGGTCACGAGCGACCGGCCCGGCACCAGGACCGCCGTCAGGCTCGACGAGAACACGTGCCTGGCGCTCCAGACCGAAGGGCTCGACCGGGCCCGGCACCAGATCGTGCGCCTGGCGGAACTCGGCTCGTTCCGCCTCGGCCCCCTCGACACCGCCTGGTTCGGTGCGACGATCGACGGGCCCGAACAGGCCGCCGGCGTGCTGGACCGCCTCGACCGGCTCCGTTCCGGCGCGCTCGCCCAGACCCGTGAGGCGATGCGGACCGTCGCGGCCGAGACCGGGCTGGCGCAGTCCGACACGCTCGCGGCGTGGGGCGAGCAGCTCGACATGCTGGCCGGGATCCGCGAATGCCTTGACGTGTTCCTGCCGCTCGTCTTCGAACGGCCGCCGGACGACATGGTCGCGGCCACGGCCACCGAGGAGTGGCGCGAGGCCCACGGCATCAAGATGAAGGCCTTCGACAAGCGACGCCTGCGCAAACAGGCCAAGGACATGGTGCGTCCCGGCCGTGTCGTCGACGACCTGAACGCCGAGCTCGTCAAGCTCGCCGAACAGCGTGAGATCTGGCTCAAGTGGAACCCGTCGGCCGCTTGGCCCAAGCTGCCGGCCGGCATGGCCCAGATCGACGAGGAGTACCGCGCCGTCAGGCAGGACGCCGACGCGCTGTCCGAGGCGCTGGCCGGAGCCCCCGCGGTTCAGACCGACCTGGCCCACATGACGTTCGACGACCTGGAGCTCACGCTGCAGCGGCTCGACGCGACGCGCGCCGTCCTGGAGTTCTGGCCCGAGGCCGGCACGCTGGAACGCGGGCTCCGGGCGGACGGCCTCGGCGACCTGCTCGACGACCTGCGGGCCCGCCGCGTGGGCCTCGAACCCGGCGCCGGCCTCCAGGACCTCACGGCCCACGACCAGGATGTCGCCGAGCTGGCCGGCTTCGAGCTCGACCTCGCCTGGTGGAGCTCCGTCCTCTCGTTCATCCTCGAGGCGGACCCGCTGCTCGGCGCCTACAACCGCGACGCCCTCGCCGCGCTCGCCGAGTCCTACCGCGAACTGGACCGGGCGCACGTGGCGACGAAACCCGGACCGATCGCGGCCGCCATCGTGCGCTGGCGCGATCAGACCCGCGAGACGCACCCCGGCCAGGCGGAGGCGCTCCAGGGCGCCGACGACTCGACGCCGTTGCGCCAGCTCGTGGCCGACGCGCCCGAGATCGCGATGCGCTCCCGCCCCTGCTGGGTGGCCGGGCCGATGCTCGTGCCGCAGGCCCTGCCGCTCGGGGAGTCCTCCGGGCCGGTCGCGGACCTCGTGATCCTCGATTCGGTGCGCCACGTCTCGGCGGCGCAGGCCGTGCCGTCGCTGGCGCGCGGCGCCCAGGTGGTCGTGGTCGGCGATTCGGCCCGGCTCGGCGAGGCGCCCCACGGTGTGGGCACGGCGCTCGCGGAGTTCCTGCCGCATGTCCAGCTCGTCGCGCCGCCGTCGCGCCGCGACCCGCGCTTGACGACCTTCCTCGCGGACCGCGGCTATGAGACGCTGGCCGCGCCGCTGCCGTTGCCGTCGCGCGAGAACCTGATCGAGTTCGGGTTCGTCGACGCGACCGGGAAACTGCTGCCGGGCGCCGCCTCGGTGGAGAGCACGGACGAGGAGGTCCAAGAGGTGGTGCGGCGCGTCGTCGCACAGGTGAGGCTGCGCGGCCGTGAGTCGCTCAGCGTCGTGACCGTGTCGCTCAAGCACGCGGAGCGGCTGCGGGAGGCGCTGGCCCACGTGGCCGGGCAGGTGCCGGAACTCGCCCAGGCGATGGATCCGGGGAACGCGGAGCCGCTGGTCGTGGCGGACCTGGCGCGCGCTGCCGGCGTGGCGCGGGACACCGTGATCTTCTCGCCCGGCTACGCCCGCACGGAGCGCGGCTCGGTGCTGTACGACTTCGGTCCGCTGTCGAAGAACGGCGGTGAGGGGCTGCTGCTCGACATGCTGATGGCGGTGCGCCAACGGCTCGTGGTCGTCTCGGCGTTGCACGCCTCCGACCTCGCGCCCGAACGGGTCAAGAGCCCCGGGACGCGGCTGCTGCGCGACCTGCTCGGGTTCGTCGAGGACCCGGGCCCGGCGGCCGAGCCGCACGGCGAGGAGGTCGACGCCCTGTTCGCCGACCTGGCGGAGCGGCTGACCCGGCGCGGCTTCACGGTCTCCGCCAGCTACGGTTTGGCGGACGGCAGGCGCATCCCGCTCGTGATCTCGCACAAGGCGCTCGAGGAACGGCAGCTCGTGGCCGTCCTGACCGACGACCCGTCGTTCGTGCGAGAGCCGAGCGTGCGCGCCCAGGTGCGTGGCCGCCCGGCGCAGCTCGAGGCGCTCGGTTGGCGCACCGTTCAGGTGTGGAGTCCGGCCGTGTTCATGGATCCGGAGTCCGAGGCGAAGGCGATCGCGGCGGCCGCCACCGAGGAGCTGGAGCGGCTCCGGCCCGGCGTCACGGCGCAGGTCAGTCCCGCCGGACAGCCGGTCTTCCGCGGGATGCGGCGCCCGGTCGCGTAACGGGCCGGTCCGGCCGGACCAGGCGGGCCGGGCTCCCTTGGGAATATCGGGTGTCCGATGCCGGATGGCCACCTCGGGCGGGCGTGTCGCCGCAGGTGGGTCGCCGGACCCACACGGGGGTGCCCGAACGCGCGTATCGTGTCATTTATTGGCGTTTCCCGACCGCCGCGCGAGCGCCCGCTCGCGGCCCACTGGCGCGCCGCACCCGATACCTATACGACCCCCGGGAGAACGCGATGGCCCCGTTCAGCCGTGCGTTTCATCCGCGCTCGCATCGCACCCGCGCGGGTGGGAACGCCACGCTTGCCGCTGTTGCCCAGGCGGGCAGCCGGCATCAGTACTCCGCGCGCCACCGGACGCCCGCTCGCGTCCGGGCGGCCCGTGTCGGGGCTTCCCTGGCCGTGACGGCCGCGTTGGCGGTCGGGCTGTTGTCCATCGTTCCGGAGTTGAACGGCTCCGCGTCCGCCGCCGGGCCCACCGCCACCCCGCTCCCGGTCCCGAGTGCCACGGGCGACGTGGGGGTCAAACCCGTCATCGGCGGCACCGTCCGGTTGGATGGCGACGGCGATGGCGAGCTGACCAGCGAAGAGGCCGATCCGGGCGTGGGCGGTCAGACGGTCCGGTTGTACAGCAAACAGGGCCGTCTCCTCGCCGCCCAGACCACGGACAGCGAGGGGCGTTATTCGTTCACGGCGCCCTCGGCGGGTCACACCACCTACTACGTGCGGTTGGTACAGCCCCGCGTGGACGGTGTCAACGCGGCCCAGATGTGGGCGAGCGCGGACGCGACGGCCCAGAACCCGGTCATGGCCCGTTGCGTCGGCGCCGGCGGCAAGCCGGCCCAGATGGGCCGTTCCGGCCCGTGCCGCGGCGCCCGCGACGACGGCGTCGACCCGACCGATGTGGGTAGCGATGTCGCGACCGAGGCGCTGATCGTCAC
>JAISIU010000033.1 GCA_031261885.1 Bifidobacteriaceae bacterium | reverse complement strand
AGCACCTGGTCCGTGATCTTGCCGCGCTTGTAGGCGCTCCACGCGCCGAAGCAGATGCCGATGATCGCCGAGGCGACGATCGCGCCGAGCGCGATCTCCGCCGTGGCCGGCACGGCCTGTGCCAGGTCCTGCGTGATGGCGCGGTGGGTCTGGGCGCTCTGGCCGAGGTCGCCGTGCAACAGCTTGACGAGGTACGTGAGGTACTGCTCGGGCAGCGGCTTGTCGAGGCCGTACTCGGCCTTGAACTGCGCCACCGTGGCCGGGTTGTCCGCCGCCCGCTGCCCGAGGGCCGCCGCCACCGGGTCGCCCGGAACGAGGTTCGTGAGGCAGAACGTGACGAGCGTCAGGCCGAAGACGAGGATGACGGCGATGATGAGACGCCGGATGATGTAACGGATCAGACCCGAGTGCCGCCCGCCGCCGCGGCTGGCCGGCACGGGTTGGTCCGCGACGGACCCGCCGCCCGGCTCCAAGCCGGGCGGCGTCGGTCCCGTCGCGTCACGGGGTGAGCCGAGCTTCGGCCCGACCGGGTCGTCGACCCCGGCCAGGCCGGCTTCGACGAGCTCCGTGGCCTCGCTACTTCGAGCCGATGGCTGCGACATTGAGGATCCAGACCGGGTTGAACGTCACGTTCGTCACCGACGGGTCATGGGCGATGTTCGACGGCGGCTGGAGCAGTGGCACGAACGGGCCGTCCTGCAGCATGGCCTTGCCCCACTGCTGGAAGATGGTCTGGCGGTCCGCCTGGGCGGAGGTGGTCAGCGCCTGCTGCGCGAGCTGCTCGACCGTGGAGTCGGCGCCCGTCTTCCAGCCGGCCCTGAGCCCCACGCTCTGGCCCGGGCTGAACGGCAGGTAGCCCGCCGGGTCCATGTAGTCGGGACCCCAGTACCACAGGCCCATCTGCTCCTTGCCGTTGCGGTAGGCGTCGAGTTCGACGGCCACGGGCTGCGGAGCGAGGTTGACCGTGATGCCGATGGTCTTCAGCTGGGCCTGAATCTTCTCGGCGACGGTCTGGAACTCGAGGCCGCCGAGGTTGACGTCGTTCGGGTAGGAGAGGGTCACGGCGCCCTTCGTGGCGACCTGGGCCAGCGCGGCCTTGGCGGCCGCCGAGTCGAACTTCAGCTCATCCGTGGCACTGAGCGTGCCGAGGAACTGGCTCGGGATCAGGCCCGTGGCCTGGATGGCGCCGGGGCCGGCCACCGAGACGATGCCGGAGTAGTCGACGCCGAGCTTGACGGCCTTCAGGAAGTTCGGATCCGACGTGGTCTTCGAGACGCTCGGGTCCTGGTTGACGAGCAGGAAGATGGTGTAGCCGGACGGCACCGACTCGACCTTGACCTTGCTGCCGACGCTCTTGGCCTGCTCGCCCGAGAGGTCGAGCGCCACCTGGGAGTCGCCGCGCTGAACGTTCATGGCCTGCGTGGAGCCGACGACGTTGCGCAGCACCACCGTGTTATAGGTCGGCTTCTCCGTGCCGTTGTACTTCGGGTTCTTCACGAGCGTCACTTTCGTGGCGACGTCGAGGCTCTTGATCATGTACGGGCCGGAGCCGGCGGAGGCCGTGTTCAGGTACTTCTCGGCCTTGTCCGTGGAGTCCGTGGTGCCGCCGTTTTTCACGACGACCGCCTTGTTGAGGATGCCGCAGGACGGGTCCGCCAGGATGGCGGGCAGGGCCGGCGCCGGGTCCGTGGTGGTCAGCTGCACGGTTTTGTCGTCGATCTTCGTGACCGTGACGCCGTCCAGCAGGAACGACGGGTTGCCCTTGAGGCCCTGGAGCCGCTGGAGCGAGAAGACGACGTCGTCCGCGGTCACGGGCGTGCCGTCGGAGAACACGCGGCCCGGCACCATCGTGAAGGTGAAGGTCTTGAGGTCCTGGGATTCCTGCATCGTCGCGAGGTCGGGGACCGTCTTCGTGGTGTCGTTGTCGTTGAAGGTGACCAGAGTGTCGTAAAGCGCCTTGCCGACCAGTTCGCCCGTCGGTTCGTACTCGCGTCCCGGGTCTGCGGTCTTGAGGTCGAACGTCGTGTCGATGACGACCGTCTTGCCGCCGGAGCCGGAAGCGGAACCGGAAGTGGACTTGTTCGTGCCGCCGCAGGCGGCCAGGCTGAGGGCGAGCGCGCCAACGAGTGTGGCGGCCAGCAGTGGTCGGGTTTTCTTGTTCAAGGCGTTGCCTCCTGGTGTTGCGAGCAAACAATCGTCAAGACGCTTGGGGGGTGCCCTAACGCATAACCGGCGGTGGTGGCGGTGGGTTGGCGCCACTGAGCCCATAGTTATCCCGCTCAGACCTTGATGGGATCCGGACAGGCTACGCGCCGAATTGTATCGGCAAAGCGCACTTCACGCACCCTTTCGTGACATCCGTCACATTTGGCCGTTTCCCCTGAGCGGCTCCTGACCTGCGCCAAGAGTCGTAATCAGCACGGCAAAATCCGAGCAATCGCCCGGCAATGGACTAGGAAGAGACCCCGGTCCGGCACACCGTCAGCGCTCACCCGGCCATGCGGGCCAGTTCCTCCTCGACGATCGACTCGTCGAGTTTCTGGAACACGGGCTTGGCCGGCGGCACCGCCTGCCCGGCCGGGACCGGCTCGCTGCCCCACACCAGCGCGTCGCTGTAATCGCCCGTGATGATCGGGTAGCTGCGGGACGGGTCGTCGAGGTCCTGGACCTCCTCGATCACGGGCTCGTCGCCGAACGGCCGGTCGAAGCCCAACGCCTTGTCGACGTCGCGCGCCGAATGCGGCAGGAACGGCGCGAGCAGCCGGTTGCAGTCGCTGACGGCCTGCGCCGCGACGTGGAGCACGTCGGCCATGCGCGCGCGGTCCTCGTCGGAGCCCTTGGCCAGCTTCCACGGCGCGGTGTCCGCCAGGTAGCGGTTGACCTCGCCGACGGCGCGCATCGCGGCCGTGATGCCGGCGCGCTGCCGCTGGCCCTCGATCGCGTCGCCGACCTCCTTGAACGCCGCCTGCGTCACGCCGAGCACGGCCCGGTCCTGGTCCTGGAGCGCGTCCGGGCGTGGCGCCGGCGGGATCGCGCCGAGGTTCTTGTGGATCAGGTTGCACGTGCGGTTCACGAGGTTGCCCCACGAGGCCACGAGCTCGTCGTTCGTGCGGCGCCGGAACTCCTCCCACGTGAAGTCCGCGTCGTGCGACTCGGGCCCGGCCACGGCGATGAAGTAGCGCAGCGCGTCCGCCTGGTAGCGCGCCAACATGTCGCGCACGTAGATGACGATGCCGCGTGAGGACGAGAACTTCTTGCCCTCCATCGTGAGGAACTCGGAGGAGACGACCTCGGTCGGCAGGTTCAGCACGCCGTAGGAGCCGGGCTCGCCGCCGCGCGAACCCTGCCCGTTGTAGGCGAGCAGCTCGGCCGGCCAGATCTGGGAGTGAAACGTGATGTTGTCCTTGCCCATGAAGTAGTAGCCGCGCGCCTCCGGGTCGTTCCACCACGCCCGCCAAGCGTCCGCGTCCGGCGCGTTCCCGCTGGCCAGAGCCTTGCGGCGCGACCACTCGATCGAGGCCGACAAGTAGCCGATAACGGCGTCGAACCAGACGTACAGCCTCTTGTTCGGGTTCGATTCCCACCCTTCGAGCGGCACCGGGATGCCCCAGTCGATGTCGCGCGTCATGGCGCGCGGCTTGACGTCGTCGAGCAGGTTCAGCGAGAAGTTCAGCACGTTGGGCCGCCAGTGCGACCGCGTGTGGAGCCAGGCCGCGAGCGCGTCGACGAGCGCCGGCAGGTCGAGGAAGAAGTGGTTCGACTCGACGAACTTCGGCGTCTCACCGTTGATCCTCGACCGCGGGTTGATCAGGTCCACCGGGTCGAGCTGGTTGCCGCAGTTGTCGCACTGGTCGCCGCGCGCGTTCTGGTAGCCGCACAAAGGGCACGTGCCCTCGATGTAGCGGTCCGGCAGCGTGCGGCCCGTGGACGGGGAGATCGCGCCCATCGTGGTCTGCTCGACCATGTAGCCGTTCTTCCAGACGGTGCGGAACATCTCCTGTACCACCCGTTCATGGTTCACGGCCGTGGTCCTCGTGAAGAGGTCGTAGGACAGGCCGAGCGCCTGGAGATCCTCGACGATGACGCGGTTGTAGCGGTCCGCCAGCGCCTGCGGCGTCACGCCCGCCTCCTCGGCCTGCACGAGGATCGGCGTGCCGTGCTCGTCCGTGCCCGAGACCATGAGCACGTCATGGCCCGCCATGCGCATGTAGCGGCTGAAGACATCGGACGGCACCCCGAACCCGGCGACGTGGCCGATGTGGCGGGGACCGTTGGCGTAGGGCCAGGCGACGGCGGAGAGAATACGGCTCATGCGGAAAGTCTAGAACCCATGGGTCCGGCCGCCGGCCCGCCCGATGCCGGAACTCACCCGGCGAAAAGAGGGGAACGTCCGATGTCGTCGCTCACCGGGGAGGCGACCGGCCGACATCGTGCGCCCATCTCAGTACAGTGGGAGGCATGGAACGGACCGACGGCGACGGATTCGACCAGGCGACATGGGACGGCGTCGAACGCCTCCAGCACCTCGTGGACGGCGCGCACCGCATCGTGTTCTTCGGCGGGGCGGGCGTCTCGACGGAGAGCGGCATCCCTGACTTCCGCTCAACCGACGGGCTGTACCACCAGCGGTTCAAG
The DNA here is from genome assembly GCA_031261885.1 of Bifidobacteriaceae bacterium. Classification (GTDB taxonomy): domain Bacteria; phylum Actinomycetota; class Actinomycetes; order Actinomycetales; family WQXJ01; genus JAISIU01. The sequence goes on along the minus strand of JAISIU010000033.1, from coordinate 3,979 downwards.
TACCCGCCCGAGGTCATGCTGTCGCGCTCGTTCTTCGACGCGCACCCGGCCGAGTTCTTCGATTTCCATTGCCGCCACCTGGTCCACCCCGAGGCCAAGCCGAACGCCGCGCACCGGAAGCTCGCGGAGATGGAGCGGCTGGGGCGGTTGCTGGCCGTCGTCACGCAGAACATCGACGGCCTGCACCAGGCGGCCGGCTCCCACCATGTCGTCGAGCTGCACGGCAATGTCGGCCGCGGCGCCTGCATGACGTGCGGAAAGGTCTACCCGCTCGGGGCCATGTGCCGGATCGTGGACGGCCCGGCAGGCAAGGTGTCCGAGGGCGCCCAGGGCGCCGACGGACTGCCGCGCTGCGCCGACGACGGCGGGCTGATCAAGCCCGATGTCGTGCTCTACGAGGAGCCGCTCAAGGAATCGAGCATCCGCGACGCGGTCGACGCGATCGGCCGGGCGGACATGCTGATCATCGGCGGCACCTCGCTGAACGTCTACCCGGCGGCCGGGCTGATCGACTACTACCACGGCCATGACGTCGTCATCATCAACCGCGACCCGACCCCGGCCGACGCCACGGCCACGGTGCTGATCAAGGCGCCGATCGCCCAGGTCCTCGACCGCATCGTGATCCGCTAGCGGGACGGCGCGCCCGCCGCGGACGGATGGGTCATTCGGCGCGGGCGGCCAGCGCGGCCTCGTAGAGCTCACGCCGGGTCAGACCGGTGGCCTTCGCGACCTGGGCCGCCGCGGCGGCGAGTCGCTCGCCGGCCCCGACCCGGTCGAGCACCTCGGCCACGCCCGCCGCCAGTGCCTCCCCGCCGGCACCGGGCGCGGGCACGCCGCCCACGCAGACGGTCACCTCGCCGAGCAGCCCGTCCCGCGCCCATTCGGCCAGCTCGCCGAGCCCGCCGCGCCGCACCTCCTGGTGCGTCTTCGTCAGTTCGCGGCAGACGGCCGCCGGCCTCCCGGGCCCGAAGGCCCGGGCCATCTCCGCCAGGTCCTCGCCGGCGCGGCGCGGTGAGCAGAAGAACACCATGGTGCGCCGTTCACGGGCCAGCTCGGCCAGCCGGGCGGCGCGCTCCCCCGCCTTGCGCGACAGGAAGCCCTCGAAGCAGAACCGGTCCGTCGGCAGACCGCTGACGGCCAGGGCCGCGAGCGCGGCGCTCGGCCCAGGCGCCACCCGCAGCTCGACACCGGCCTCGATCGCGGCCCGCACCACGCGGAAACCCGGGTCGGAGACGAGCGGCATGCCGGCGTCCGAGACGACAAGCACCGTCTCCCCCGCCCGCGCCCGCTCCACGAGTCCGGCCGCCCGTTCCCGCTCGTTGAAATCATGCGACGCGACGACACGGCCGGCCACGTGAACGCCGAGCCGCGCCGCCAGGGCGCGCAGGCGGCGCGTGTCCTCGGCCGCGACCACGTCGGCCGTCGCCAACAGGTCTTTGAGGTGCTGAGAGGCGTCGCGGTCGTCGCCGATCGGCGTCGCCGCCACCACGATCCGGCCACCCTCACATCCAGTGCTGCCCACCCGCCGCACGCTACCAGCGACGGCCGGTTCCCACGGCCCGCCGACGTGACCCGGCTCACACCGGCACGGAGCGGATCGGGCACGTTCCTAGCCGTGCGCGCTACTGTGGCGGGGTGAGTGTCGCGCCACCTGAACCGCGTTCACCGCTCGACCCGGCCGGGTCGGGCGGGACCCCAACGTCGTCGCCGACCCCTTCGGCGGCCGCCCCGCCGTCCCCGGCGCCGGACCCGGCCGCCGGAACGGGTGGGACGGCATCGACCACCGCTACCCTGCCGGACCAACCCGTCCTGCCAGCCCAGCCCGTCCTCCAGGCGGGCGCCGGCATGCTCGTGAGCGCCGCGGCCGGAACGGTCGACATCGTGAAGCGGAAAGCCAAACCGCTGATCGCGGGCTACGCCCGGTTCCTCGCCTTCCTAGGCGGTTCCAAGCCCGGCCAGTTCCTCGTCAAATGGTTCTGGACGATCCTCATCACGGTGTTCGCGGGCTTCCTCCGCCTGATCCACCTCGGCCACCCGCACGCGCTCGTGTTCGACGAGACGTATTACGTCAAGGACGGCTGGTCGCTGATCAAGCACGCCGTCGAGCTCCAGTGGCCGGACAATCCGAACCCGGATTTCGTCTCCGGCAAGACGAACATCATGGGGCCCGGCGCCGAATACGTGGTGCACCCACCGATCGGCAAGTGGCTGATCGGCATCGGCGAGTGGCTGTTCGGCATCGACAACTCGTTCAGCTGGCGGTTCGCGACGGCCATCGCGGGCACGGCCACCGTCTTCCTGATGATCCTCGTCGGCAAGCGGCTCATGCACTCGCAGGTGCTGGGCTGCGTCGCCGGCCTGCTGCTGGCCGTCGACGGCGAAGCGATCGTCATGAGCCGCACCGGCATCCTCGACGGGTTCATCGGCTGCTTCGCGCTGCTGGGCTTCTGGTTCGTCCTGAAGGACCGCGACCAGATGAAGGCGCGGCTACGCGAACGCTGCATGGCCGTCGTCGGCCACGGACCCACGGGTGTGCCCGTCTACCAGTCCCTCAGGTGGGGGCCCAAGCTCGGCATGCGTTGGTACCTGCTCGGCGCCGGTGTCGCGCTCGGCCTGTGCACGGCCGTCAAGTGGTCCGGCCTCTACTTCATCGCGGTGTTCGGCATCCTCGTGGCCGCCTGGGACATGGCGGACCGCAAGGCGGCGGGCATCAAGTACTGGTGGGCGGCCGGTTTCCTGAAGGACGCGACCAAGGCCTTCTGCCTCATCGTGCTCGTGGCCGTGGCCGTCTACCTCGCGTCGTGGTCCGGCTGGTTCGCGACATCGGACGGCTGGGACCGCCAGTGGGCGGACACGCACCCGGCGCACGGGCTCGGCAAGCTGTTCCCGAACGCGCTGCGAAGCCTGCTGTACTACCACTCCCAGGCGTATGAGTTCCACACACACCTGACCACGCCGCACGACTACCAGTCGAACCCGCTGCTGTGGCTGTTCCAGCAACGGCCGACATCGTTCTACTGGGAGAACGTCACGAAGGTGCTGCCCGCCGCGGAGCAGAAGAAGTGCGGTTCCACCGGCTGCTTCCAGGCGATCACGTCACTCGGCAACCCGATCATCTGGTGGGCCGGGATCCTCGGCCTGCTCGTCGTGCTGTTCTTCGCCGTGTTCTGGGCGGATCGCCGGGCCTGGGCCATCCTGGCCGGGTACATCGGCGGGTACGTGCCGTGGCTGTTCTTCATGAAGCGCACGATCTTCACGTTCTACACGGTCGCGTTCGTGCCGTTCGTCGTGCTGGCCGTCGTGTTCGCGCTCGGCGTGCTGATAGGGCCGCGCGGCACCTCGGCCAAACGTCGAAAGGTCGGCCTCATCGTCGCCGGCGTCGTCGTCGTGCTGGCGATGGCGATGGCGGCCTTCTTCTGGCCGATCTGGACCGGCGAGACGGTTCACTACAACTTCTGGTACGCGCACATGTGGTTCAACTCGTGGATCTGACCGGCGGGCGGGCCGCCGCGGGGAGCCCCACCTGGTTTTTACAATGTTAACTGGGCTAAATTAGAGCGTGTCCACGCAGGTCAGGTCCCGTGGGTGGGGCTAACCCCCCTCTTACGCTGGCTTGCCTCAGGACGTGCCCGGACTCCGTGTAACGTATGACGTGTCTCAACCCGGCGAGACCCCACCAGGGGCCGCTGGACGGGGACAAGCCGTCGCGGGGAGCCCACCCGGGATCCCGATGATCACCCCCGCGTGAAGGAGCGCCAACCCCATGACCCCACCTGATCTTCTCTTCCCTGACACCTCACCAAGGACCTAGGTTGTCGACCGCCTCGGCGTGTAGTGGGGACTAGCACGCTGACATTGCCGCGGACCGCCCTAACCGGCCCAGTCCGCCCACAGTGCAAGATCGAAACCTAGACACCTCGTCCCGGGGACAGTCAATCGGGGGCTGTCTCCGGGGCGAGGTTTATTCTTGGTGTTG
>JAISIU010000341.1 GCA_031261885.1 Bifidobacteriaceae bacterium | reverse complement strand
CCGGCTACGGCAGGGCCCAGTCGATCGGTTCGGCCCCCTGGGCCTCGAGCAGCTGGTTGGCGTGGCTGAACGGCTTGGAGCCGAAGAACCCGCGCGAGGCGGACAGCGGCGAGGGATGCGTCGATTCGACCCTCGGCACCTGGCCCAGCATGGGCCCCAGCGATTGGGCGTCGCGGCCCCACAGGATCGCGACCAGCGGCCCGCCGCGCGCCACGAGCGCCCGGATGGCGCACTCCGTGACCTCTTCCCAGCCCTTGCCCCGGTGCGACGCCGGTTTGCCCGGCATCACGGTCAGCACCCTGTTGAGCAGCATGACGCCGCGCTCGCACCACGGCCTGAGGTCCCCCGAGCTGGGCGGCGGCGCGCCGATGTCGTCGTGCAGCTCGCGGAAGATGTTCGCGAGGCTCCCGGGCAGCGGCCTGACGCCCGGCTGCACCGAGAAGCTCAGCCCCATCGGGTGTCCCGGCGTGGGGTAGGGGTCCTGGCCCACGATCAGCACGCGCACCTTGTCCAGCGGGTACGTGAACGCGCGGAACACGTTCTGGCCGGCCGGCAGGTAGCCGCGCCCGGCCTGGTTCTCGGCGCGCAGGAAATCGCCCATGCGGCGGATGGTCGGCACCACCGGCGCGAGCGCCTGCGCCCAGCCGGGATCCATGATCTGTTCGAGCGGCGGCGGGGCAACCATGAAACGCAGATTACTCGGTTCGGAAGGGCGCACGATGCCGGACCGTCCATTGGGAGGGGAGAGTCGCCATCGGACGCCTCGCCCGGGAAGGCGGCCGGCCGGCATCGGCGGGGTTTCGGGGAAACGGCGGCGACGGCGAATGACAGGGATGTGATTCGGCCGTACGATGAGAGGACCGGCAACGAGGAAGGAGAGGTATGGCCACGTCAGCGCCGCTCACCTCGCCCCATGCCGCAGGTGACGGCGGCCAGCTCACGGAGCGTGACCGCCACATCCTCATGTTCGAACGCCAGTGGTGGCGCTACGAGGGCTCCAAGGAAGAGGCCATCCGGTCGCTGTTCGGCCTCGACATCACGCGCTACTACCAGATCCTGTCCACGCTCATCGACCTCGACACCGCCCTCGAATACGACCCGCAGCTGGTCAGGCGCTTGCGCCGCATGCGCGACGACCGCGCCCGCAATCGCTCGGCGCGCCGCCTCGATCCGGGCCATCCCCAGGCCTAACCGGTAGCCTTAAGACCCGTGAGCAAGAACGCGTACCCCTTCCCGCCGGACGAGTTCGACGAGATCGACCCCGACCTCCGTCCCAAAGAGGTCCACGCGGCCCGCCGCAGCGCGTGGAGCCGCATCTGGCCGTTCATCGTCGTCATCATCGTGGTGCCGCTGCTCGCGTTCGGGGTCATCAAGTACCTCTCCAACTTCCACAGCCCCTCGGACTCCGAGACGGCGGCCGGCACCGCCTCCTCCGTGAGCGCGTCCGCCGGCGCCACCGCGTCCGCGAGCTCCGCCGCCCCGTCCCCGAGCGCGTCCGTCTCACCGTCATCGTCCAAGACCAAGTCCGCCACGCCATCGGCCTCCGCCACGCCGGACCGCTACCTCGCGGTCTCGATCCTCAACGCCACGGACACCACGGGCCTGGCCGCGAAGGTCAAGACGATCATGCAGTCCGACGCCTGGAACTCCGTGACCGTCGGCGACTACACGGGCACCCCCGTGCCGACCACCTCCGAGGTCACGTACTCGAAGAACTCGCAGAAGGTGACCGCCACCTACCTGGCCGGCATCCTGCACATCGACACCGTGAAGAAGGACACCACGGCGCAGGGCCTCACCGTGGTGCTCGCCAAGGACTTCGTGATCTCCGAGGCGGTCAGCGCGCACTGACGCGCCTGGGGCCGGCTTCGGCTCCTAGCTGATGGCACGGCATTCGCTTGCACTCTCGGGGCGAGAGTGCTAATCATGGTGTTAGCACTTTCTGACCGAGAGTGCTAACGGCGGCCCGGTGAGGGCCGGCCCCCCGGCGTGATGTGAACGCCCGGGAACCGGTCCGTCCGTCGCGGGCACCAGGACGTCGAACCGGTAGCAAACGTAAGGAATCAACAGTCCTCATGGCCAAGATCATTTCCTTTGACGAGGAAGCCCGCCGGGGCATGGAGCGGGGCCTCAACACCCTGGCTGACACCGTCAAAGTCACACTGGGCCCCAAGGGGCGCAATGTCGTCCTCGAGAAGAAGTGGGGCGCCCCCACTATCACGAACGATGGCGTCTCCATCGCCAAGGAGATCGACCTCGAAGAGCCGTTCGAGAAGATCGGCGCCGAGCTGGTCAAGGAAGTCGCCAAGAAGACGGACGACGTCGCGGGCGACGGCACCACCACGGCCACCGTCCTGGCCCAGGCGCTGGTCCACGAAGGCCTGCGCAACGTCGCCGCCGGCGCCAACCCGATCGCGCTGAAGCGCGGCATCGACAAGGCCACGGACGCCGTCGTCGACGCCCTGCGCAAGCAGGCCAAGGAGGTTGAGACCTCCGAGGAGATCGCGGCCACGGCCTCGATCTCGGCCGGCGACCACGCGATCGGCGACCTCATCGCCCAGGCGATGGACAAGGTCGGCAACGAGGGTGTCATCACGGTCGAGGAGTCGAACACCTTCGGCCTCGAGCTCGAGCTGACCGAGGGCATGCGCTTCGACAAGGGCTACCTGTCGATGTACTTCCAGACCGACGCGGACCGCCAGGAGGCCGTCCTCGAAGAGCCCTACATCCTGCTCTGCGAGTCGAAGATCTCCGCGGTCAAGGACCTGCTGCCCATCCTCGAGAAGGTGTCCCAGGCCGGCAAGCCGCTGGCCGTCATCGCCGAGGACGTCGACGGCGAGGCCCTGGCCCTGCTGATCGTCAACAAGGTGCGCGGGTCCTTCAAGTCCGTCGCCGTCAAGGCCCCGGGCTTCGGCGACCGCCGCAAGGCGATGCTGCAGGACATGGCCATCCTCACGGGTGGCACCGTCATCTCCGAGACCGTCGGCCTCAAGCTCGAGAACGTCACGCTCGACATGCTCGGCAAGGCCCGCAAGGTTGTCGTCACGAAGGACGAGACCACGATCGTCGAGGGCGGTGGTGACGCCGAGGCGATCGCCGGCCGCGTCTCCCAGATCCGTTCCGAGATCGAGGCCTCCGACTCCGACTACGACCGCGAGAAGCTCCAGGAGCGCCTCGCGAAGCTGGCCGGCGGCGTCGCCGTCATCAAGGCCGGCGCGGCCACCGAGGTCGAGCTCAAGGAGCGCAAGCACCGCATCGAGGACGCCGTCCGCAACGCGAAGGCCGCGGTCGAGGAGGGCATCGTCGCCGGCGGCGGCGTCGCCCTGATCCAGGCCGCGCAGACCGCGTTCAAGGGCCTCAAGCTCGACGGCGACGAGAAGATCGGCGGCGAGATCGTCCACAAGGCGACCGACGCCCCGCTCAAGCAGATCGCCGAGAACGCCGGCCTCGAGGGCGGCGTCGTGGCCGAGAAGGTCCGCTCACTGCCCGCCAACCAGGGCCTGAACGCCGAGACCTGCGAGTACGAGGACCTGATCGCGGCCGGTGTCACCGACCCGGTCAAGGTCACGCGCTCCGCGCTCGAGAACGCCGCGTCCATCGCGGGCCTGTTCCTCACCACCGAGGCGGCTGTCTGCGACAAGCCCGAGCCGAAGGCCCCGGCGCAGCCGGGCGGCGGCCAGGGCGGCCAGGGCATGGACTACTGATCCACCACTGCCGCTGACCAACTGATCCGTGTAGCCCCGCAGGCCGGGGCCCCGGCTTTGCCGCCGGGCCCCGGCCGTGGCTACTATCGGAGCTAACCATTCGGGCCTCAGACGAGGAGCGCTTCGCCCCCCTCGTCTGAGGCCCGAAGGTATTTCTGCTCAGGCGAGGAGCCCCCGCCGCCGGTGGCGGCGTGGTGGTAAGCACTGTGCCCCCCTCGTCTGAGGCCCGAAGGTTTCTCTGAGGCCCGGGCGCTGAAGGCCGCGCTGGGGCCGGGCTGGTAAGTTGAGGCCTATGAGCCCGAGTCCCTCACCCGACGACAACGCGATCCGTGTCGGCATCGTCGAGGATGAGGGCCTGCTCCGGTCGATGCTGACCGAGCTCGTCAATCAGAACCCCGCCATGCGGGTGGTCGGTTCGGCCGGGGGAGTGGCGGCGGCCCGCGCCACGTTCCGGCCGGGCATGTGCGACATCATGCTCATGGACGTGGAGCTCGGCGACGGAAATGGTGTCGCCCTGGGCGTCGAGCTGCAGCGCGAGGACCCCGGCCTCATCATCACGTTGCTCTCCAGCCACGACGTGTTGGAGCTGGTGCTGTCGATCCGCGACAACGTGCCCCGGCCGTGGAACTACCTGTCGAAGCGCTCCTCGGTGACGCCCGAGGTGCTGTACCGCTCGATCATCGAGGCCGCGAAGGGCGAGGTCATCCTCGACCCGGAGCTCATGGACCGTTCCTCGCCGCGCGACGGCACACCGATGGCGGCGCTGTCGCCGGCCCGCCTCCAGGTGCTCCGGCTCGTGGCGCAGGGTTTCTCGAACCAGGCGGTGGCGGAGCTGCTCGGCCTGTCGCGCCGCAGCGTCGAGAACCATCTCCAGGCCATTTACCGCGAGCTCGGCATCTCGTCCTCGGAGGCGAGCCCCCGGGTGGCGGCCGTCCTTCAATTCATTCAGCAGACGGCGCGGCCGTGACCGCGCGGCCGGGTCGGGCCGGAGGGGGGGCACGATGGCGTCGCCGCCGCGTGATTACCGTGTCACCCTGATCGGGGCCGGGGTGGCGACCCTCGCCTTCTTCATGCTGGTTTCCTTCAGCCAGATCGTCACGTTCACGGTGTGGGGCCAGACCGCGGGTGCGGTCACGGGCGTGTCGTGGGAGTCGGTCGGGGCGCTGGCCGCGACGTTCGTGGCGGGCTGCCTCGTCGTGGTTTGTTTCGGCCTGTTGCACGGGGAGCGTTGGTCGCTCCAGTGGCGCGCCCTGTCGCTGATCGTTCTCGCGCTCGTGGCTTCGGCGCTCCGGCTCGGGGCGTTGCGGTTGCTCTGGGGCGGGGAGGTGATCGGCGCCCGGGCCGGCGGTGAGATGATCAACGGGCTCGTGGCGCCGTTGCTGGCGCTCGTGGTGGGCCTCTACTTCGTCGACTCGACGGAGAGCGCGCGCCACGTGGAGCGCGTCGCGGCGGCGCGCCAGCTGGAGACGCAGCGGTTGATCACCGACCTGGAGGGTGAGGAGATGCGCGTTCGGCGCGATGTCTCTCAGACGCTGCACGGCCACATCCAGCAGCGGCTCGTCTTCATCGCGAGCCAGTTGCAGGGTGTCGAGGCGAGTGACCGGGCGCGGGGCGCGGTGGCGCAGGCGGACACGCTGGCCGCGATGATCGAGGAGTTGGACAACCTGCGCGAGCAGGAGGTCAGGCAGCTGTCCCATTCGGTCTACCCGGGCGGTGTCGACATCGGTCTCCATCAGGCCTTTCAGCTGCAGTTGGCGCACATTCCGGCCACGGTGGCGGTCGACTTGGAGGTCTCACCCGAGGCCGCCCGTGTGGACACGGTGTTGGCGCCGGAGTTCGACGAGGCGGACCGCCTGATCCTCGTGACGGCGCTCCAGGAGGGTGTGACGAACGCACTGAAGCACGGTGGGGCGACGCGGTTGACCGTGGCGCTCGGCGTCCGGCCCGGCCGTGGGTCGCGCACGGAGGAGCTCGTGGTCGAGGTGCGCGACAACGGCACGGGGGTGGCCGATCCGGCGCACGTCACGTTGTCCGGCTTGGCCCAGGTGAGGGCCAGGTTGGAGTCGCGCGGCGGCGGTTTGGAGCTGGTCGGGGGCGCGGCCGATGCCGGAACGACGTTGCGTTTCTGGTTGCCCAGGCCGGCGGCCGGGTAGCGCTTTTTCAGCTCCAACGTGCGGTCTTGACCATCCCTTGACAGTTTGGGCTGGTTTGGGTAATTTCAGCCTTGCCGACCGATGTGTCCGGGGTGCGGTGACGCGCCGCCGGCCGTGCGGTCCCCCCACCAGACGGCCCATCCGGATGGCGGCACACCTACCCGATCAAATTTCACTCACCTGATTCCGCACACCGATATCCCGATCCGCCAGCCCAGCGGTTCACCCGGTCTTTGACCGTTCTGGGCGGTTTCGCTGACGGTCGCACCGGCGCTTTGGGCCACGCCGCCCGGACGCCACCCCCCATCGGCGGGGTTGCCCTTCGGGGCGCCTTGCCCCATCTCATCAGCAAAGGTACTGACATTATGAACACTGCTGTTCACCATCAGCGAACAGTGCGTCGCCGCCTTGTCGCCGCCGTCATCGGCCTCGCCATGGCCGTCCCGCTCGCCGGGCTGGCCTCCGCGACCGCGACCGCGGCCGGCGCGCCGACGTTCACCACCAACTCCGACTACGTGTTCCGCGACAACACACAGAGCACCCAGGCCCGTGTCGACGACCTCATGAGCCGCCTGACCGAGGGCGAGAAGATCGCCATCATGGTCTCCGGCAACCTGATCTCGATCCCGCGCCTCGGCATCCAGGCCGCCCGCTCCAGCGGCGGCGAGGGCCTCCACGGCGTCAAGGACGGCTCCACCGTCTCCACCGTGTTCCCGAGCCCGCTCGGCATGTCGCAGGCGTTCGACTCCTCCATGATGGAGAAGATCGGCGACATCGAGGCCAAAGAGGCGCTCGCCTCCAACAACCCGAAGGTCTCCCTGCTCGCCCCCGTCGTCGACCTGCTGCGCGATCCGCGCCAGGGCCGCGCCTACGAGGGCATGGGCGAGGATCCCGTGCTGACCGGCACGCTCGCGATCGCCGAGACCACGGGCATGTCGCAGCGCACCTCCGAGGACGGCTACCTCCAGTTCTGGCCCACGTTGAAGCACTTCATGGGCTACGGCTCGGAGATCAACCGCCTGTGGACCAACTCCGTGATGCCGCCCAGGACCATGCGCGAGTATTACGTCCGCCCGTTCGAATACCCGATCGCGGCCGGCACGGCCAAGTCCTTCATGAACTCCTACCCGCTGGTCAACGGCCTCCCGATGACCGTCAACCCGATCCAGAGCGAGGCCCTCAACTATTGGACGCCTAGCTACCCGGGCACGGGCCACGACGAGTTCACGACCCAGAACGATTCCGGTTCCGGCTCCTCGCTGTGGGTCCACTCCCAGCGTTACCTCGAGGACAACCCGGCCGAACGCGCCCTCGGCGTCGCCGAAGGCGTGGAGAACGGCGAGAACTCGTGGAGCTTCCGCAACTTCGGTTCCAACTCCTCGACCTCCGAGGTCTACGACGCGATCGCGCGCGGCCTCCTGACGGAGAGCGACATCAACGAGGGCGCCGAGCGCGCCATCGCCAAGGCCATCCGCCTCGGCGACCTCGACCAGGTCGGCACGGTCAAGGATCCGTACATCGCCGAGACCGCGACCTACCGCAACGACCTGCTCCCCGAGGACGCCGCCACCGCGCTGCGCGCCTCCCAGGAACAGATCGTGCTGCTGAAGAACGACGACCAGACCCTGCCGCTGTCCTCCAGCGCCACCCAGTCCTCCGGCATCGTCCTGCTTGGCTCCATGGGCGAGGACGTCCTGAAGGACCACTACACCTCGAACGCCGCGTACGAGATCTCGCTGCAGAACGCGCTCGACAACACGTTCGGCAAGAGCGACGTCCACTACTCCCGGGCCGTCGACACCGTGGCCTTCAAGGCCTCGAACGGCGACTACCTGAAGGCCGCCGACAACCAGTACTCGAACCCCGGCAGCTCCACCGCGGCCGACGTCCCGATCCTCGCCGACGGGACGCCATCGGGCTCCACCGTCACGCTCAGCGACAAGGACCTGCTGTTCCAGTTCTACGACTACGGCACGATCTCGCAGCTGCTGCGCACGCCGATCAACGACCTGTACGTCCAGGTCCCGCACGTGCTGAACTCGGCCTACAACAAGGGCCTCATGGTCAACAACACGTACGACCCGGGCCAGGCCCAGCGCGACTCCGGCACCACGAGCTACGTCAACTACCAGACCTTCCGCATCGTCCCGACGGGCGACGGCGCCACGGCCGACGGCACCTCGGTGGGCATCTACAACCAGATCGCCGGCGACGGCGGCAACAACACCTACGGCGCCTCCGCGATGGCCTACGACCAGGACGACGAGGACCTGAACGACGGCTCCTACGTCGAGGTCAACGGCCAGGACCAGCTCCAGGCCGACACCGTCAACGACGGGCCGTACCGGGCCAAGATCCACACCGACGGCGCCTCGATCCTCACCGCCCCGTTCGACAAGAACCCGAACGACGACACGGTCGACAACCTGCCGGCCAACTACAAGTACGACATGGTGACGGTCCAGTCCTCCGAGGACGCCATCAAGGCCCAGGTCGACGCCGCGCCGGCCGACGCCCCGATCGTCATGGTGGTCGGCTACGACCCGCACCTGAACGCCCGCGAGGCCATCGACAACAACCAGACCGGCCTCTCCGCCCAGCAGATGCGCAACATCGACTACGTCACGAACACGCTCGGCCGCGACGTCGTCCTCGTCGTCAAGACCGGGTCGCCGATGACGATCGACGAATCCGTCCAGGACAACGCCCGCGTCAAGTCGATCCTCGAGATCGGCCAGTCCGGCCAGGAAGAGGGCTCGGCCCTCGTCTCCGCGATGTTCGACGGCGGCTACTCCGTGCCGACCACCGGCTTTGAGCCGGCCACCGACCGGTACGCCAACCCGTCCTCGAACAAGGCGGCCGGCGCCGCCTACGACTCCTATCCGGGCTACCTGCCGTCCGGCAGCCGCACGATTCCGGCGTACGCGCCGGCCGGCCGCCTCTCGGCCACCTGGTACAAGCAGGTCAGCGACATGATCGGCGCCTCCGAGGACCACGAACCGGCCTCCTACCGGTTCCCGGCCTACCAGGAGTCCGACCCGTCCACGGGTGCGTTCAACAATGACAACCTGTCCAACATGGATGGCACGATCCCGAACGGCATCGAGACCTACGACATCATCAAGGGCCAGCGGACCTACCAGTACTTCGACGGCACGCCGTTGTACCCGTTCGGCTACGGCCTGACCTACGCGAACTTCGACTACTCGCCGATCACCGTGAGCGCCGTGAGCGGCAACACGTTCACGATCTCCGGGACCGTGAAGAACACGGGCACGGTCACCTCGGACGAGGTGGTGCAGGCCTACTCGGCCTTCGCCGGCACGCCGAGCCGCATCAAACAAGCCAACGAGCGCCTCATCGCGTTCACGCGCCTGCTGAAGGTCGCCCCCGGCGAGACCCGGCCCTACAGCTTCACCGTCGATTACACGGACAAGCTCGCGGTCTGGGACGTCGAGACCTCCAAGTACATCGTCGAGCCCGGCGCCTACACGATCAAGGTCGCGAAGAGCTCCGCCGACCAGGGCCAGCAGGCCACGCTCGACCTCACCACGGGTGAGACCGAGGTCACGGCGGCCGCCGTCCGCAACCTCGACAAGGAAACCCTCGCCACGGACTTCGACGATTACTCGAACATCTCGCGCGACTGCTCCGACATGGAGATCGTCGCCACGGACGCCGACAACACCGACCCGCAGTCCGTCTCGCTGAGGCGCGACGGCGCCTGGCTGGTGTACAAGGACGTCGACGTCGCCGCCGGCACGAACATGCTGACGATGAACGTCGGATCCGACCGCGCGGGCACGATCAAGGTGTTCGCGGTGCCGACCGGCTCCGCGGCGCCCGACTTCAAGACCGCCACCCCGATCGCGAAGCTGAACGTCACGAACACGCGGCCGGACGGCGTCACCGAGGTGGGCGGCGGCATCAGCCCGCTGGCCGTCAACTACACGACCGGCACGATCCCGAGCTGGGGCAACTACCCGTACCCGGGCACCGCTGAGGGCCAGGCCACGCAGGACAACTACGTGAGGCCGGACCTCCAGACCAGGACCGCCAAGGCCACGGTCTCCGCCGGCACCTACGACATCTACGTCTACACGACCCAGCGCGGCTCCCGCATCCAGTGGCTGAAGCTCGGCACCGGCAAGGACAAGACGACCGCCGTGTCGATCTCCGAGATCGACGGCCAGTACTCGATCCGCGACAAGGGCGGCAGCATCGACCTCGACGCGCAGCTCACGCCCGTCACCTCCGCGCAGAAGGTCACGTGGGGCATCTCCGGCGACAACGTCGCGACGATCGACCCGGCCGGCGTCCTGACCGCGAAGGGCAACGCCAACGGCACCGTCACGGTGACGGCCCGCTCCGGCTCCAAGGTCGCCTCCAGGCAGATCCTCGTGACGAACCAGCTCGACTCCAACAAGGTGACGATCAACGGGTCCGCCCAGACCATCGAGTACCCGATCATCCGCACGGGCAGCTCGCTCGGCGCGACCGACGCGATCTCCACCTACCAGGGCTCCGCCGACCAGAACGTGATCGCCAGCGGGACGTTCGCCGACAACGCCGAGGGCTACTACCTGCCCGGCAACTTCCTCAGCGTTCCCGACTCGGCCATCACATGGAAGGTCACGAACCTGAACGGGCGGGCCACCAAGCTCGCGACGATCAAGGCCAGCGGCCTGCTGTACGCCACCGGCAAGGGTGACGGCCAGGTGCTCGTCACGGCCACGCTCAAGGCCAATCCCGACATCAGCGCGACCCGCGTCATGACCCTGACCGGCCAGACCGCGCGCGACCCGTACAAGCTGATCCAGGCCGAGACGTACAACACGACGACGGCCCAGACCAGCTCCGGCGCCACGCCGAGCCCCGCCACCACGTGGGGCAAGGGCGGCGAACAGTTCGGCCTCGAGATGCCGCTCGACAACGGCTCGGTCACGAGCTTCGACAAGGTCGGTTTCGGCCAGGTCAAGCCCGGCGTCGCCGCCGTGCGCGTCGCGCCGTCGACATCGGCCGACGCCGGCCAGACCGTCACCATCAAGGTGTGGGCCAACACCGTGGGCGGCAAGCTGCTCGCCACGGTGGCCGGCAAGCTGCCGGACTCGACGCTCGACTACTCGACGCTGACCGCCGACATCCAGCACGCCGTCACGGGCACGCACACCGTGCTGCTCGAGGTGGACGGCGCCTCGGCCCGGGTCGACTGGTTCGGGTTCAACCCGGCCGGCTCAACCCCCGGCGCCTCCGTCGACCGCACGGCCCTGGCCGCCGCGATCGCCCAGGCCCAAGGCCTCGACGCCGCCGGCTACACGGCCGGTTCGTGGGCCGCGTGCGCCGACGCGCTCACCGACGCGCTCGCCGTGAACACCGACACGACGGCCACCCAGGCCGCCGTCGACGCCGCCACGGAAGCCTTGCAGACCGCGATCGCATCGCTCGTGCCGATGAACACCGTCACCGGCATCGAGGCGGCACAGTCCGTGATCGGCGTCAGGACGGGCAAGACCATCAAGCTGCCGGTCCAGGTCTACACGACGGGCGGCTCGACGGACGTGACGTGGTCGAGTGCCAACCCGGCCATCGCCACGGTGGCCGCCGACGGCACGATCAAGGGCGTCAAGGCCGGCCACACGACGGTCACGGCAACGGCCGTGCAGCTGGACGCCTCCGGCTCGCACGAGTCCGTCACCGCGACGGTCTACGTGTCTGCCACGAAGGTCGCGCTCACGAGCCTGTCCGCGCAGGTCCCGGCGACGCTGACCGTCGGGTCCACGGCCCACGTGGCGGTCGTCATCGCGCCGCTGAAGACCACGGGCGACAAGGTGACGTTCACCTCGTCGAAGCCCGCCGTCTTCACGGTGGACGGCGCCGGCACGATCACGGGTGTGGCCCAGGGCCAGGGCGTGCTCACGATCAAGGCCTCCGACGCCTCCGTCGAGTACACGGTGAAGGTGACAGTGGCCTGACCAGCCTGACAGTCGCTGGGACCAGGCGTCCCAGCCCCGATCCCACATGAGAAAGGACGCCGCCCGCGGCGCCGGCCAAGCCGGTGCCGCGGGCGGCGCCGCGTCTGCCCCGGCCCGCGCCGGGCGGCCTCAGCCCAGGCCGAACATCGCGAGCGCGCCGGTCTCCGCCTCGGCGTAGTTCTGCCCGGCCACCTCCAGTGCCCGGTTGATCTGGTCGAGCGCGGCCTCGACCTTGACCTGCGTGGCCTGCCAGCCGGCCGCGACGCCCGCGAAGGCCGTCGCGGCGGCGCCGCGCCAGCTGCCCTGTAGATCGTTGAGCTGCGCCATGAGCGCGGCGGATTCGGCCTGGATGGCGCCGATCGATTTGCGGACGCCGCCGGTGGCGGCGGCGATGAGGTCGGAGTCGACTTGGTAGTTGCCCATGGGTGGGTCTGCCTCTCTGGTTGGCGGTCGGCGCCCCGCCGGCGGCGGGACGCGTCAACCACGCTAGGCGGCCCCCATGCCCGGGTGCCCTCGGCCTGTGGACGGCCGCCGTTCAGACGGCGACGGGCGCCTCCCGCTGTGGAGAACCTGTCTGCTCTGCCTCGAGCGCGGCGTCATCGTCGAGGACGGCCAGGGCCGTGATCGCCTTGCGTGTGCGCGCCAGCTCGGCCCGGAGGTTCTGGTCCGCGCTCGACTCCCACTCGGCCGCGCCGGGGGAGCCGTAGATCGACGGCAGGGCCAGCAGGTGCTCGATCAGCGCGGCCCGCCGTTCGAGGAAAGCCCGCCTGGTCAGACCCGGGTTCTCCTCCTGCAGCTGGCGGATGTACTCGGTGTAGCGCTGCGGCTCATGGGCCAGGAGGCCGAGCGTGGCGTCCCGGAGCACGGCGCTGTCCGGGTCCGGCCCGAGCGGCCGCCAGCCGCGCAGCAGCGTGATGAGCGCGACGACGCGCTCCACCCGGTCCGGGGCCAGGCCCAGGCCCGTCAGGTCGCGGCGGGCCAGCTCGGCGCCCGCCACCGCGTCCTCGCGGTTGCAGCCGCCCAGCACGGGCCCGAGCGCGGTGACCTCGGCGTCCGCGGTGTCGGCCTCGGCGCCGTCGGCCGTGCCGTCCTCGGCGTCAGCCGCTTCGGAGTCGTCGTCGAACACGGCGCCGTGGTAGAAAGCCGCGAGCCGCACGAGCGGCGGGGCCTGGGTGCCGGGCGCGAGCTCGTCGACGCGGGTCAGGACGTCCGCGAGATGTTTGAGCCCGTGGCAGATACGGCCCGGGGAACACCAGCGCTCGACGAGCGCCGCGGCTGCCTGTTCGATGCGCTCGCGCGGCGCCGTGCATTTGGCCTCTTGGGCCGCGCGGACGTAGGCCGCTTCGAGCCAGTCGGGAGCGCCTGTCACGCTCATGAAGGTACCTTCTGAGAATGGGCGAAGGACGCGCTGTGGGGCGTGCCGCATCTTTCTGATGCCGAGCCATGGTAACTCTCCCCGGGCGGGCGTGGCGGGAAAAATCCGAAAAGAATCGCGGGGAGGCGCCCGGTGCCCGCGTCAGGCGGCCACGACCGGAGCCGCCGTCCCGTCCCGGTGCGTCTCGGCATCGGGCACGGCCAACGGCAACGCCACCGTGAAGGTGGCGCCGCCCCCCTCGGTCTCGGTCAGCGTGACGCGGCCGCCCATCGCCTCGACCGTCGAGGCGACGATCGCGAGCCCCAGCCCGGATCCGCCCGTGTCGCGCGTGCGCGAGGCGTCGAGCCGGTAGAACCGTTCGAACACGCGGTCCGCCTGGGCCGGGTCGATCCCGGGCCCGTGGTCGCGGACCGCGCCGTAGGCGACGCCGGCCTCCGGGTCGACGCCGAACACGATCTCCGCCGGCGTGCCCTCCGGCGTGTGCCGGTAGACGTTGCCGATCAGGTTCGTGAACACCTGGCGCAGCTTGTCCGGGTCGCCCCACACCTGGGGCACGTTCTCGCCGGCCGCCTCTCCGTCGCCGGCCTGGTCGGCGCCGCCCTCCGGCATGTGGCTTTCGAGCGTCACCTCGCGGGAGGGGTCCAGGGCCTTGAGGTCCGCGGCCGCGTCCACGACGATCGGCACGATGTCGACGAGCTTGCGCTGGATGCCGCGTCCCTCGTCGAGCCGGGTCAGTTGCAGCAGGTCGGAGACGAGGCCGCCCATGCGCCGCGCCTCGTCCTCGATGCGGCGCATCGCCCCCTTCACGTCGTCCTCGCTGGTCAGCGCGCCGATCCGGTAGAGCTCGCCGTAGCCGCGGATCGCGGCGAGCGGTGTGCGCAGCTCGTGCGAGGCGTCGGAGACGAACTGGTGCATGCGTTTCTCCGAGGCGACGCGCGCCGCGAACGCGGCTTCGATCTGCGTCAGCATCGAGTTCAGCGAGGCCGTCAGCCGGCCGACCTCGGTGCCGGGCTCGGCCGCCGGGACGCGCTGGGTGAGGTCGCCGGCCGCGATCTGGGCGGCCGTCGACTCGACGCCGCGCAACGGCTTCAGCGAGCGGCGCACCATGATGAAGCCGATCAGCATGCCGACGATGACGACCGCGCCACCCGTCGTCGCGACGAGCGCGATCATGCGGTGCATCGTGGTCGTGATGGACCGGGTGGACAGCGCCAGCGCCAGGTAGACGGGCGTGCCGTCCGGTAGGTAGGCGTCGCGGAAGACGACGCGGTAGTGGCCGTCCCCCTTGTTCGAGTCGACGGTGGCGGGCTGCGTGGAGTGGCGTTGGAAGAACGTCTCGCGGCTGGCCAGGGAGCTCGGCAGCGTGATGTCGGGGCCACCGTCGCCGAGCGAGGTGAGGGCGGGCCAGACGCCGAGACGTTGGCCGGCCGTCGTGAAGATGAAGCTGACGTAGTCGGTGGGGCCGTGGTCGTCGGATGTCGGGATCGTCGTGAATTCGGCCATCGCGGTTTGCAGCTCGTCGTCGGTCTGGGCGCGCAGCCGGTCGTGGAGGATCACGAGTGAGGCGGTCGATGTGACGCCGACGCCGAGGATCAACAGCACGGCGACGATGACGGCCATCTGGACGGACAGGGGGCGGCCGCGCCACAGGCGGCGTGGCCGGGTGGGTGGTGTGGCCGGGTGGGCGCCCGGCACGAGCGGTGCGGCTGGGGTGGTAGGTGCGGCGGGGGTGGCCGCCGATGCCGTGTCCGGCCCGAGCGGTGGCGCGGCGCCCTGGTCCGGTCCCCGACGGGGATCGGACGGCGGGTCCGGCGTCGCGGGAGGTTTCGCCGGCGGCGCCGGGAGCGGCGGCGACGGCGAAACGGCCGGGGTGGTCGAGCTCACTGGTCCTCGCCCTCGTGCGGCAGGCGCAGCACGTAGCCGACGCCGCGCTTCGTGTGGATGAGCCGGGGCAGCTTCTCGCCGGCCGGCCCGGGCACGTCGAGCTTGCGGCGCACGTAGGAGATGTAGGACTCGACGATCGCGTTGTCACCGACCCAGCCGTACTCCCAGACGTGGTCGAGGATCTGGCTCTTGGACAGCACGCGGCCGGTGTTCAACATGAGGTAGCGCAGCAGTTTGAACTCGGTGGGCGACAGGTCGATCAGGTGGCCGGCGCGGCGCACGTCGTGGGAGTCCTCGTCGAGCTCCAGGTCCTCGAACCGGATGACGGAGGAGTCCGGCACGTCGGTCAGGCCGGAGCGGCGCAGGATCGCACGGATGCGGGCCACGACCTCTTCGAGGCTGAACGGCTTCGTCACGTAGTCGTCGCCGCCGACGGTCAGGCCCTGGATCTTGTCCTGGGTCTCGTCCTTGGCCGTGAGGAACAGCACGGGCACGGTCTGGCCGCGTTCCCGCATGCGCCTCGTGACCGTGAAACCGTCCATGTCCGGCATCATGACGTCGAGCACCATGAGGTCGGGGTCGACCTCGCTGGCCAGGCGCAGCGCGTCGTTGCCGTTGGCCCCTGTCGTCACTTGGAAGCCGGCGAAGCGGAGCGAGGCGGCCAGGAGGTCTCTGATGTTCGGCTCGTCGTCGACGACGAGCAGGTGGGGGCCCTCGGAGTCGGCCTTGGCGGAACCGGAGTGAGTCATCGCGTTCACGTCTTCTAGCGTGCCGCAGTTTTCTGGGACTTTCCTGGACGTTGCCTCTGAGTGTCCCAGGGAGTTTTGGGCGTCCGCCGCCGCCCGGTGGGGCCGCCGGGCGGGCGGACCGCTACTGTAGAAGGGCAAGCTCAAGCAACACAGTCTTTCGTCCCCATCCCCGTTTCGGGGCAACCGGTCATCCCTAGTGGAGGTAGCCGTGCCAACAGGCAAGGTCAAGTTCTTTGATGTGGACCGAGGTTTCGGTTTCATCGCCGGCGACGACGGCCAAGAGGTGTTCCTGCACGCCACGGCGCTGCCGGCCGGCGCCACGCCGCCCCGCCCGGGCACGCGCGTCGAGTACGGCGTGGCGGACGGCAAGCGCGGTCCCTCGGCCCTGTCCGTCCAGATCCTCGAGACGCCGCCGTCGGTCGTCAAGGGCCACCGCAAGAAGCCCGAGGAGATGACCGTCATCATCGAGGACCTCATCAAATACCTGGACGCCACGTCCAACGCGCTGAGGCGAGGCCACTTCCCGGACCATCGCACAGCCCAGAAGACCGCGCAGATGCTGCGCGCCGTGGCGGACAACCTGGAGGTGTGACATGCCCGCGAAGGCTGGGGCCGCCGCCCCGAAAACCCCTGCCACGCGCAGCGCGGTCAGGAAACCGAAAGCCGACGCCTACCTCGGCGCGCCCGAGTCGGTCGACCAGGCCCGCGAGGCGCTGGCCGCCTTCACCCGGCCCGGCGACGTCGGCGACTACACGGGACTCACGATGCGGGCGGAGCGGCTCGGTGAGCTCCGCTTCGAGTGCACGATGCCGGGCTACCGCGGCTGGTCCTGGGTCGTCACCGTGGCCCGCGTGCCGCGCAGCCGGACCGCGACCGTCTCGGAGACCGAGCTGGTCCCGGGCGACGACTCACTGCTCGCGCCCGCCTGGGTGCCGTGGGCGGAACGCCTGCGCCCCGGCGACCTCGGCCCGGGCGACGTCCTGCCGCATGTGGCCGACGACTCCCGCCTCGAACAGGGCTACGAGGCCACCGGTGAGGAGGACGAGGACCGGCTCGCGGTCTACGAACTCGGCCTCGGCCGGCCGCGCGTGCTGTCGCCGCTCGGCCGCGGCGAAGCCGCGGACCGCTGGTACGCCGGGCCCGGCGGCCCCACGGCCAAGGAGGCCGTCAAGGCCGGCGCCCACTGCGCCACCTGCGGCTTCGTGACCCCGCTGGCGGGCTCGCTGCGCGGCCTGTTCGGCGTCTGCACCAACGAATGGTCGAGCCGCGACGGCCAGGTGGTCTCCTACGACCACGGCTGCGGCGCCCACTCCGAGACGGACACCGTGGACACGGGCGTCCAATGGCCCGAACCCGACCCGTACCTGGACGACTCCTCGATCATCGAGATGGACCTCGACCAGGACTCCGGCGATCCCGACGCCTCTGCTGAGGTGACCCAGAGCGAGACGGAAGAGGCCGCGCCCGGCGAGGCGGCGGCATCGGACACCCCCGCAGCGGACGTGGAGGACTAGGGAAGGCCGCCTTCCCACCCGGCCGGGGTGACGGCATCGGACACCCCGCGGGAGTGCGCCGCTGTCAGTTGGCACGCCACGACCAGTGCGAATAGGCCGCGCCGGCCGCGCCGAGCACCGCGCCGATCCCGCACACCCACAGCCAGTCCCCGGGCTTCCAAACGTGGAGCGCGTCGAGCACGAACAGCACGGCGAGCGCCACGAGCCACAGCGCGGTGCCGCCCAGGAACAGGGCGACGTGGAACTGCCGGGCGCGGGTGGTGGCCATGTGCCAGAGCCTACTCGATCTGCCCGGGCAGGTCAGCGGCCCCGGGAGTAGGCTCCACCACGGAATGAGCTCAACCTTCGCTTCACTCGCGATCCGTAATTACCGCGTCCGGTTCATCGGCTTCGTCATCGGGAACATCGGCACGTGGATGCAGCGCGTGGCCCAGGACTGGTACGTGCTGACGGTCCTGACGAAGGACAACGGGTTCGCCGTCGGCATCGTCACGGCGCTGCAGTTCATCCCATCACTGGCGCTCGCGCCCGTGGCCGGCCTCGTGGCGGACCGCATCGACAAGCGGCACATCCTGCTCGTGACCCAGGTGCTCCAGTCGTTGACCGCCTTCCTGTTCGGCACGCTGATCCTGACCGGCCACGCCGGCATGTGGCAGGTGTTCTCCATCGCGTTCGAGCTCGGCTGCGTCACGGCCTTCGACGGCCCGGCCAACCAGACGTTCGTCGGCCAGCTCGTGCCGCCCCGGCTCATCGCGAACGCCGTCTCGCTGAACTCCGCGTCCTTCAACGTGGCCCGGCTCGTCGGCCCGGCCGTTTCCGGACTGCTGATCGGCGTCGTGGGCTGCGGCTGGGTGTTCATCATCAACGGCTGCTCGTTCGGGTTCACGATCGGCGCGCTGCTGATGATCCGCACCTCGGAGCTGCACGCGGAAAGGCTCGCGCCGAAAGCCAAGGGCCAGATCCGCGAGGGCTTCAAGTACGTCGCGAAGCGCAGCGACATCATCTGCATCCTCGTGACGCTCGGCGTCGTCAGCTGCCTCGGATTCAACTCGCAGCTCACCATCGGCGTCATGGCGCGCACCATTTTCAACAAGCAGGCCGGCCAGTACGGCATCCTGACCTCGATGTTCGCGGTCGGGGCGCTGGCCGGGGCGCTCATGAGCGCCAGGCGGCAGCGGCCGCGCGTCCGGCTCGTGCTCGGGGCGGCCTTCGGGTTCGGGGCCGTCTCGCTGCTGTCCGGTGCCTCGCCCAGCTACCTCGTGTTCGGGCTCACCGGCATCCTGGTCGGCTTCTTCACGCTGACGCTGATCACGACGGCCAACTCGACCGTACAGCTGACCACGGACCCGGCCTACCGCGGTCGGGTCATGAGCATCTACTCGATCATGTCGCGCGGCACCACGCCGATCGGCTCGCCCACCATCGGATGGGTGTCGCAGCGGTTCGGGCCCCGGTGGAGCATCTGGGTGGGGGCGCTCGCGGCGCTCGTCGTGTCCGTCGTCGTGGCGCTGTACGCGCGCCGCCGCTGGCACGTGCACGCCCACTGGGCCGGCTGGCACCGCCCGTTCGTCGAGATCGTCAACCCTCAATCCGACGACGCCGACTGAGGTGCCGTGGCGCCGGGCCCGGCGGGTCAGCGGGCGGCGCGCGACCGGGCGCGGCCCGCGCCGATGGCCGTGGCGGCCACGAGCAGCACGAGCAGCAGCGGGATCACCAGGAACGCCTGGTGCACGCCCCACTGGTCGGAGAACCAGCCGAGCAGGAACGGCATCGGCGCCGTCCCCACGCCGTTCATGAGCTGGACGATCCCCTGCGTGCGGTCCGGGTCCAGCGGCGTGTGGGCCAGCGCCCGGCTCAGCGTCAGCGGGTAGAAGGGGCCGATGCCGGCGCCCAACACCGCGAGGCCCGTCACCGCGAGCGGGACGGCCGTCGCGCTCCACAGCACGAGCCAGCCCGCCGCGGACACGACGACGGCGCCGAGCACGAGCGGCGCGGCGCCGAACCGGAGCGCCAAGCGGCTGGCCGCCGCTCGGCCGAGGATCTGCCCGATCAGGGTCGCGGCGACGCAGGCCCCGGCGATCGAGGCGGCCGCGTGGTCGCGTTCCTGGATCAGCGTGGCGGCCCAGTAGGAGGTCGAGGTCTCGACGACGACGCCCGCGACCAGCGCCAGCGCCCAGGCGATCATCAGCCCGAGGCGTTTGGCCTCGGGCGCGGGCCGGTGCGCGCCGGCCGCTGGGGCGGCGTCCCCGGCCTGCGTTTCGAGCGCGACGGAGGGAACGGCATCGGACGCTTCGGCAAGCGCCGGGGACGGGCGTGGCGGGCGGCGGCCGCCGAGCACCGGGGAATCGGGCAGGCGCGCCACCCACAGGGCCATGGCGAGGTCGAGCAGCGCGCCGAACGCGATGACGGGCCGCCACCCCCAGCCGAGCCCGCCGCTGAGGGCGGCCAGCAGCGGACCCGCGCAGTTCACGAGGCTGCCCGCGAGCGTCGCCTCCGAGAGCGCCGCGCCGGACGCGCCGCGCTGGTGCAGCGTGATCACGAGGTCGCCCACCGACATCGCCGTCTGCGTGCCGACGGCCGCGAGGGCCGCGCCCGGGACCGTCACCCAGACGGACGGGCCGAGCGCCATGGCGCACGTGCCGAGCGCGCCGAGCAGCAGGCCGGCCACGATGGCGCCGCGCCGGCCGAGCCGCGCCACCGCCGGCGCGATCGCGAGCGCCGCGATGATCAGCCCGATCGCGAAGGCCGTGCCGTGCAGGCCGGCCGTCGCCTTGTCGATGCCGAGGCCCGTCAGCATCATCGGCACGACGGCCGAGTAGCCGTACATGATGTAGCCCCAGCAGGTCCCGCCGCCGTAACAGGCCCAGGTCATGGCGTCGCGCCGGACGCGCGTGGCCGGGGACGCCGGTGGGCGCGGGGAGGATGGATCGGTGGGCCGGGCCGGGCCGGCAGCGTGCATGCTTGCCCCTTTGGACGGGTGATGGGCCAGGCCAGCATAGTCCGGGCCCTCCCGAACTTGGTGGCCCCGGTGGTCGTATTTGGGGCCAGGATGTGACCACCAGGGCCGGGAAGTTTGTGGCGAGTGGCCGGGGAGTAGCGTTGCTGAGCGTGCCACGACTCCTCGCCGACCTGACTCCGTTGCGCACGAGCCCCGAGTTCCGCCGGCTGTGGTGGGGGCTGTCGCTGGCGAACGCCGGGAGCCAGATGACGATCATCGCCGTCCAGCTGCAGGTGTACCAGATCACGGGGTCGACCGTGGCCGTCGGCGGGATCGGCCTGGCGGCGCTGATCCCGACGGTCATCATGGGGCTGTACGGCGGTGCGCTGCTCGACGCGTTCGACCGCCGCAAGGTGGCGCTCATCGCCTCGGTGATCGTGTGGTGCGCCACGATCGGGATCGTGGTCCAGGCGTTCTGCCACGTCGGGTCCTTGCCGCTGCTGTACGGGCTGTTGGCCGTGCAATCGGGGGCCACGGCCGTGAACTCGCCGGCGCGTTCGGCGATCATCCCGCGCCTCGTGCCGGCCGCGCAGCTGCCGGCCGCGAACGCGCTGAACACGTTGACCTTCAACTTCGCGCTCATGGTGGGGCCCGTCATCGGCGCGTTCCTCGTGAGCACGGTCGGTTACGGCTGGACCTATTCGGTCGACATGTGCACGTTCACGGCGGCGTTGTACGCGATCTACCGCTTGCCGCCGCAGCCGCCCCTCACCGTGGGCGGGACCGTGGCCGATGCCGGCGCTTCCGCTGAGAAGCCGGCGCGCGGTTGGCGGTCGGTGGCCGAGGGGTTCGTCTACCTCGCCACCAGGCGCAACATCCTTATGACGTTCCTGTGCGACATGTGCGCGATGATCTTCGCCTATCCGAGGGTGCTGTTCCCGGCCGTGGGCGCCGTGATGATCGGCGGCGGGGACAGAACCACGGGCTGGCTGACGGCCGCGATGGCGGTCGGTTCAACGCTCGCGGGGGTGTTCTCGGGCCCGTTGGGCCGGGTGCGCCGCCAGGGCCGCGCGGTGTGGATCGCGGTCTCGATCTACGGCCTCGCGGTCACGGGTTTCGGCGCCGTGCTCGTGGCCGTGGGGCACACGCACCCGGCGCATATCATCTGGCCGGCCATGATCGCGGCGATGGCCGCGCTCGCGGTGGCCGGCATGGCCGACGCGATCTCGGCCGTGTTCCGCGGCACGATCCTCCAGGTGGCGGCCCCCGACAACCTACGTGGCCGCCTTCAGGGCGTGTTCACCGTCGTGGTGACGGGTGGCCCGCGCCTGGGCGAGATGGTGGGCGGCGGCGCGGCCGGCCTGATCGGCGAGGGCGGCGCGGCCGTGGCCGGCGGCCTGGTCTGCGCGGCGGCCCTGGCCGTCCTCATGCGCTGGCACCGCCCCTTCCTCCGCTACGACGCCAAACACCCCGTGGCCTAGCCGAGCGCGCGCGGGCAGATAAGCGTCGCGGGCCACGGTCTTCCGGTGGAAGACGCAGTGGCCCGCCTCGCGTGGTGGGTGAGAGAACCGCGATCGCGGCTCCGCCGCGACTGCTCCCGAATCTCTCCGCACGAAATCGGAAAGGGTCCGGGGGGACAAGCCCCCCGGACCCTTTCCGAGTGGTGGGTGAGAGATTCGAACTCCCGAAGTCGTTGACGGCTGATTTACAGTCAGCTCCCTTTGGCCGCTCGGGCAACCCACCGGGTTGGGCGACGCGCGGGGCCCCGTGGGGCTCGCGCGGCACGCACCAGGACACAATACTAGGTGTTGGACCTATTTCCCAAGCTGGGAGGACTCATGGCTCAGGACGCTTCGTTCGACATCGTCTCGAAGGTGGATCATCAGGAGGTTGACAACGCGCTGAATCAGACATCCAAGGAGGTGTCGCAGCGTTACGACTTCCGGGGCACGGGCGCGTCGATCGCCTGGAGCGGCACCGACATGGTGGTGATGGCGGCGTCGTCGGAGGACCGCGTGAAGGCGGTGCTGGACGTGTTCGAGACGAAGCTCGTGAAGCGGAAGGTGTCGTTGAAGGCGCTGGACAAGGGCGAGCCGAAGCAGTCCGGCAAGGAGTTCCGCATCGAGGCGAAGCTGCGGGACGGGCTGGATTCGGATCACGCGAAGAAGGTCGCGAAGATCGTGCGCGAGGAGGGTCCCAAGGGTGTGAAGGTGTCGATCATGGGCGAGGAGGTCCGGGTGACGTCCAAGTCGAGGGATCAGCTGCAGGAGGTCATCGCGTTGTTGCGCGGCAAGGACCTGGATGTGGCGTTGCAGTTCACGAACTATCGCTGACCTGGCATGGGAGGCCGATGCCGGCGCTCGCCGGGGGTAGGCCGGGCCGGGTTCGGCGGTGGTCGGGAACGGGGGGCTCGATTGGCGAGGGGGCCCCGGTTCCGGTAGGCTGTACTGCTGCCTGCCCCGATGGCTCAGTCGGTAGAGCGTTTCCTTGGTAAGGAGAAGGTCACGGGTTCGATTCCCGTTCGGGGCTCTGCGTGTCTCCCATGCCCATTTCCCGGGCGTGGGGTGCGCTCGCGGCGGGATAGCTCAGACGGTTAGAGCGCACGACTCATAATCGTGAGGTCGGGGGTTCGATCCCCCCTCCCGCTACGTCTGGGTGCGGCACCGGTTCGCCGGTCCGCGCCTGAAGCCCGGTGACCGGTGAAGAAAGGTTCGTGAACAAGTTGGCCAGCAAAGCCGCGGACGTCCGCCCGAAGATCACGCTCGCTTGCACCGTGTGCAAGGAGCGCAACTACATCACGAAGAAGAACCGCCGCAACGACCCCAACCGTATGGAGCTGAACAAGTTCTGTCCGCGTTGCGGCAAGCACACGCCGCACCGCGAGTCGCGCTGACCGGCGCCCGTCTTTCCCCCAGGGGTCCCGGCATCGATGGGTGTCAATGAGAGTTTTGTCGGCCGGACGTTCCGTCTGGCCGAACCGTTCGAGGTGACTGTCCCCGCGCTCGTGGCGTTCAGCCGCGCGGTGGGGGCCACGGATCGGGTGTGTTTCGACCGAGCGGCCGCCCAGGCCGCGGGGTATGCCGGCATCGTCGCCGCGCCCACGTTTGCGTGCGTCATCGGCCAGTCGGTTGAGGCGCTGTACATCGGCTGCCCTGAGGCCGGCATCGATTTTTCCCATGTGGTCCATGCCGAGGAGCGGATCGCGCAGCAGCGGCCCATCGTGGCCGGGGACGTGATTTCCGCGGCGCTCGAGGTGGAGAAGATCCAGGTGCGCGGCCCGTTGACCACGGTGACCACGCGGGCGGACCTGACGGACGCCGGCGGTGCGCCGGTGGCCCAGGTGTGGTCCACGTTGGCGGTGCGTGGGGCCCAGTCCGAGCCGGCGGGGGGTGCGCGCTGATGTCCGCCAAGCCGTTCGAGGCGGTTCAGGCCGGTGACGTGATCGGTCCGCGCACGTTGACGTTCACCAGGGACAAGCTCGTGCGGTACGCGGGCGCCAGCGGGGATTTCAACCCGATCCATTACAACGACGAGTACGCGCGGAGCGTGAGTCTGCCGGGCGTCATCGTCCATGGCATGTTGACCATGGGTGCGGCCATCGATGTCGTGGTGGCGTGGGCGGGCGGCCCGGGCGCGGTCGTCGATTACGAGGTGCGTTTTTCCCGGCCGGTGCCGGTGCCGGCGCTGGGCCAGGCGGCGGTCGAGGTGAGCGGCAAGGTGACGTCGCTTGATGCGGAGGCGCGCACGGCGCGCGTGGCCCTGACTGTGGCGCATGAGGGCCACAAGGTGCTTGGCAAGGCGCTTGTGACGGTGCGCCTGGCCTGAGCCGGCTTGTTCTTTCGCTTCTGTTTGCACGGGTGGAGGCAGTAGCGTGGCGGGCGTGGCGACTTTCCGAGATGTGACGACTCTGCGCGTGGGTGGTCCGATCGGCCGGCTCGTGGAGGCGTCGTCGCCGGCCGAGCTTCAGCGGGCGGTCCGGGCGGCGGATCGGGCCGGCGCGCCTCTCATTTTGTTGGGTGGCGGTTCGAACGTGGTGGCGTCCGATGCCGGTGCGCCGCTTGTGGTGCGCGTGGTGCCGCCGGCGGGGCGGTCGGGTGTGGATGTGGTGTCCGATGCCGGTGGGATGGTCGTGGAGGTCGAGGCCGGGGTCGCGTTGTGGTCGCTTGTGGAGGCGGCCGTGGAGGCGGGCTGGCCGGGTTTCGAGGCGTTGGCGGGCATTCCGGGGTCGGTGGGCGGCGCGGTGGTGCAGAACGCGGGGGCTTACGGCCGTGAGGTCGGGGAGTTGATCGAGTCGGTGCGGGTGTGGGACCGGGCGGCGGGTCGGGAGTCGGTGGTGCCAGTGGGCGAGCTGGGGCTCGGGTACCGCACGTCGCGGCTCAAGCGGCGCATGCGGGCGGCGGGCGCGGTGGCCCCGGTCGAGGTGGTGCTCAGTGTCCGGTTCCGGGTGTCGGCCGGGCCCGTGTCCGGCGTGGCCGCGGGGGGCGGTTCGGGGCGCCTGGCCGTGGTCGGTGGGGCTGGCGCCGTTACCGGGGCGGGCGGGGCTGTGAGCCCCGATGAGGCCGGTTCGGCGGGTCCTTGCCCTGGTGGGCACGGGCTCTCGTGGCCGGTCCGGTACGGGCAGCTGGCGGCCGCTCTGGGGGTTGCGGTGGGGGACCGGGCTCCGTTGCGCGAGGTGGCGGATGCCGTGGTGGCGCTGCGGCGGGGCAAGGGCATGGTGGTGGATGTGGCGGATCACGACACGTGGTCGGCGGGTTCGTTCTTCACGAATCCGGTGGTGGCGGCGGAGCGGGCGGTGGGGTTGCCGCCGCGGGCGCCGCGGTATGCGGCGGACCGGGGCCCGGATGG
>JAISIU010000300.1 GCA_031261885.1 Bifidobacteriaceae bacterium | reverse complement strand
GACGCGGCGATCGAGGCGGCGGACATCACGCTCGTGGGCGGCGACATCGCGGCCCTGCCGCGCGCCATCCGGCTGTCGCGCCGCACGCTGAGGGTCATCAAGCAGAACCTGTTCTGGGCCTTCGCCTACAACGTGCTGGCCATCCCGCTGGCCGCGTTCGGGCTGCTGAACCCGATGATCGCGGGGGCCGCGATGGCGTGCAGCTCGGTGCTCGTGGTCAGCAATTCCCTGCGCCTGACCCGCTTCCGCTGACGCGCCGCGGTCCAGGCACCGCCCGGCTCCACAGGCCGCTACGTCACAGTTTCAGCGCGGCTCGTCCGGGCGCGTGAAGTGGACGGAGACCGCGCGGGGGGGCGGAATCATAGGGCGTCCTTGGGGATGCGGACTCGTTTGGGCAGCCCCTGTTCCAAACGGAGGCGGCCCAGTTCCGTGCGCATCGGGTCGGTCGCGTCGACGACGCCGCGCGCGCACCCGAGGACGCTGAGCACCGATACGACGTTGTCGAGGCGGGCCGTGCCGTCGCCTCGTTCGATCGAACGCAGCGTGGTGCGCGTCACCCCGGCCCGGCGCGCCAGCAGGTCCGCCGTCATTCCGAGCACTTTGCGCATCTGGTTGACGTGGACTCCCAGCTGCCGGAGCTCCCGTTGCACGGACACCGACACGATCTTGGTCATCGCCTGTTAGTGATCCTTCTACGAGCCGTATTTTGCACTTAGCGTATCATTCACGGTTCATTAAAGAGAACTTCGGGAACGCTTAGCCAGGGGCAAAGTCACTTTCCCCAGCGGGCGGCCTGCCACGGGGCCGCGACCGTGCCGCGCAGGTCCAGGCCCCACTGGCCGGCCCATTCGGCGGCCAGGTGCGGGTTGCGCATGAAGGCGCGGCCCATCATGACGGCGTCGGCCTGGTCTGCGACGAGGATCTGTTCCGCCTGGTCGCGGGCCGTGATCATGCCGACGGCGTTCGCGGTGGCGCCGCTGGCCTGGCGCACGGCCTGGGCGAACGGCACCATGTAGCCGGGGCCCACGGGCACGCGGGTGGCGCGGCCGATCCCTCCGCTCGAGACGTCGAAGTGGTCGACCCCCGCGGCCTTGGCCCATTTCGCGACGCGCTGGGTCTCGGCCAGGTCGAGCCCGCCGGGGATCCAGTCGGTGGCGGACAGGCGGGCGAACAGCGGGACCTCGCCGCCGATGGCGTCCCTCACCGCGCGCACGACGTCGAGGAAGAACGTGGCGCGGTGTTCGAGGGTGCCGCCGTAGCGGTCGTGGCGTTGGTTGGCGAGCGGTGAGAGGAATTGGTGGATCAGGAAGCCGTGGGCGGCGTGCAGTTCGATGACGCGGAAGCCGGCCTGGACGGCACGCCTGGCGGCGGCGGCGAACTCTTCGACGATGCCGCCGATCTCCGCCTCTGAGAGCTCGCGCGGGACGGGCAGGCCGTCGTTCTCGATGGCGGAGGGGCCCACGGTGGCCCAGGTCTCGGGCTGGTCGGACGCGAAGCGTGGGTCGAACTCGTACCAACCGGGGGTGGTCGAGGCCTTGCGGCCGGCGTGGTTCAGCTGGACGGCCGGGATCGCGCCGAGGTCGCTGATGGCTTTGGTCAGCGGTTTCAGGGCTTCGACCTGGGCGTCGTTCCAGAGGCCGAGGTCGCCCGTGGCGAGCCGGCCGATGGCCGCGACGGCCGTTGATTCGAACATGACGAGCCCGGCGCCGCCGGCCGCGTAGGAGAGGTAGTTGACGTGGTGCCACGGCCTAACGAGCCCATCCGCGCCAGCCGCCCATTGGCACATCGGTGAGACCCACACGCGGTTGCGGGCTCTCACGCCCCTGATTTCGATCGGCTCGAACAGCCGAGGCCTGTACGCCATCATTACGCCCCTTGTCGATGGAACGCGGCGCGCCACCAGCGGCGCGCCGCATAACCCTGAGCCTACCGACCCGTTGCCCCGCGCGCGCCCCGCCCTGCTATCCCCCACGGTTCGGGCAAAGTTTCGGCACCTGAAACGCCCCGATCCGCTACCGAAACTTTGCGCGAACGCGAGATGCGGGTCAGGCGGCACCAGCCCCGAGCCAGTCGGGGAGGTATTCCTGGCGGATGCCGTCGTGGTTGTAGGGGCCGCCGGGGTCGCAGGTCAGCAACAGGCGCGGGTGGTAGTCGGGGATGGCTCGGAGCGGCGCCAGCTCGCGCTCCAACGTGGCCGGGTCCCGCACCGTTTCGGAAACCTGCACGTATTCGGTGGCGCCGCCGCGCTCGACGACGAAGTCGACCTCGCCCCCCGGCAGCTGGCCCACGTAGATCTTGCCGCCGCGACGCCGCAGTTCCAGGTAGACGAGGTTCTCCAGCACGCGCCCCAGGTCCGGCGCGGCCTCGCCGAGCAGTGCGCGGCGCAGTCCGGTGTCCACGAGGTAGTACTTGCCGAGCTGTTCCAAGCGGCGCTTGCCCCGGATGTCGTAGCGTTCCACGGGATACAGCAGGTAGGCGGCCGCGAGCCCGCCCAGATAGTTCTCGACGGTGGGGGCGGACACTTTGCGGCCCTTGGACGTCATCGTGTCCGCGATCCGCTTGGCCGCCGTCAGGTTGCCGATATTGTCGGCCATGAACTCGACCAGGCTGGACAGCACCCCCATGCGCGAGACGTTGAGCCGGACGGCCACGTCCTTCACGAGGATCGTGTTCAGCACGCCGCCCAGGTACTCGTCGATCGCGTCCCAGTCGTCGCCGGGCACGAGCCCCGCCCCGCCGGCATCGAGCACGTCCCGGATGCGCGTGACGTAAGGGAAGCCGCCGCGGCGGGCGTAACGCCACAGCAGGTCGAGGCTCCCGGTTTCCCCGGCCCCGTTGGGCGGGCTCGCCTCCGCCGCCGCGAACTCGCTGAAGGACAGCGGCAGGATCGACAGTTCGACGTACCGGCCGGTCAGTAGCGTCGCCAGGTCCGAGGTCATCATGTGGGCGTTCGAGCCCGTCAGGTACAGGTCGATGTCGGGCCGGATGTACAGCCCGTCCACGGCTCGCTCGAACTCGGGCACCTCTTGCACCTCGTCGAGGAACACGTAGGTGGTGCCGCTCGGTGCGAGCCGGCCGACGATGGCGTCATAGAACGTGCCGTAGTCCCCCGTGATGCCGCGGTGGGCCGGGTCGTCGCAGCGGAGCGAGACGATGTTGGCGGGCGGCACCCCTTCGGCCAGCAGTTCGGCCCGGAACAGTTCGAACAGTGTGGACTTGCCACCGCGCCGCACGCCCGTCACGACCTTGATGAGGTCGTGGTCGCGCCAGCGCCGCAGCCACCGCATGTAGCCGGGCCGGGCGATCAGGTCCGCCATGGGCTGCCCCTCCCCCTGAACGACAAATTATGAAAACCTGTTTACAGCATACGGCCATCAGAGCAAATAAACCAAACCCATGTTCATAATTCACCCCAACCGCCCGGCCCGCCAAACCCATTTTCACGGATCCGCACGGGCCGCGCCCCACTCACCCGAACTTCACAGAGCCCAAGGTCACATCCGCGCCCGCAATACGACCCCAGGCTCCACCAAGTTTGCCCGGCACTGGCAGTTCAGTCTGAGCTAACCGGCGATGGCGTAGCGGGTGTCACCGAACTCGGCGTCCACGTGGAGCGTGCCGCCAAGTGCCTCGATGTACCGGCGCGGCCGTCACCGGCGGCCCGCGTCCATGAGGCCGAACAGGACCTCGTCCGTGACTGGTGTGGAGCCGACGGCCACAAGCCGCCCGCTCTCCTCGCGCTCAAGCCGCGCGATGCGCCCGCCCTTCGTGATCTGGAGCCCATCGCCGTAGGCGGAGATGTCAACGCTGGTCCCCGGCTCAAGCCCAAGCCCGGTGCGGAACACCTTGGGGAGGAGGACTCGCCCCGCCTTATCAATCACAGCGCGCATGGAGAAACGCTACCGTTCCCTTCTCATGCCTGATCAACCGTGCGGCACACGGGCCGCCCCCGCGAGCGCCCCTCACGGTGCCTGTGACCGCACACCTCTGGCATTGTGATAGCTAAATGCAGTACATTTGTAATGATTCAGACATTGGCTCATTCGTGGAGGTGCGGTATGACGACTGCGACGGCAACGGTCACAGTGCGGCTCGACCCGGACGTGAAGGCGAAGGCGGAACGCTTGTTCTCGCGGCTCGGAATGAGCCTGGCGGGGGCCGTCAACGTCTTCTTCCGCCAGGCCATCCGCGAGCAAGCGCTCCCCTTCCGGCCGGCGGCGGACCCGTTCTGGTCCGAGGCCAACCAAGCACACCTGCGCGAGACGGCCCGTAAGCTCGAGGCCGGCCAGGGTGTGGTGACCAAGAGCCTCGACGAGCTGGAAGCCATGGCCCGTGGTTGAGGTCCGGTTCCAAGACGCCGGCTGGGATGACTACCTCCACTGGCAAAGCCAAGACCGCAAGACGCTCAGACGCATCAATCAACTCATCAAGGACGCCCAGCGGCAGCCCGAGGCCGGCCTCGGTAAACCGGAACCGTTGACGGGCGACCTCGCCGGCTACTGGTCCCGCCGCGTCGATCAAACGAACCGTCTGGTCTACCGCGTCAGCGAAGGCGTCGTCGAGATCGTGGCCTGCCGCGGTCACTACGGCGACCACTGACCTCGCCCCACCCGCGGGCGAGCTTCCCGGCCGGGTGGTCACATCTGGGCGCGATATGCGATCACTCGGGCCACCAAGTTCGGTTGGGGCCGGATGGGTCAGCGCACGATGCCGGGCGGTTGGGTTTGGCGGTTCAGCGCCCGATGCCGGTCCTCACCGCGGGCGGTCCGCATGGTCCCAGAGCGCGGCGATGGGGAGGTAATACATGCGGTCCCCGATGCGCAGGCCGTGAGAGCCCATGCC
>JAISIU010000265.1 GCA_031261885.1 Bifidobacteriaceae bacterium | reverse complement strand
TTGCGGTAGGTTCGCGGTGTGAATTTCTTCTCCTCCGTGGGTGCCCTGATCTTCGGGGCGGTCGGCCTCGCGGCGTTCGCGCTGGAGGTGTGGGCGCTGGTCGACGCGCTGATCCGGCCGCGTGCGGCCTTCCCCTACGGCGGCAAGGCCTCGAAGGGCCTGTGGGTGGCGCTGACCGCGGCGGCCGCGCTCGTCGGGTTCGGCGGGACGGCGCTGGGCCGCGGCGGCTTCGGCGGCCTGCTCTCGATCGCGGCCGTCGTGCTCGCGATCGTCTACCTCGTGGACGTGCGCCCGGCCGTGCGGACATATCCCAAGCAGCGGCCGGGCTCTTCCGGCGGCGCCGGCGGTTACGGCCAACGCGGGGGCTGGTGACATGCGGGCGGTGGTGCAGCGCGCGGCCGGCGCGTCCGTCGTGGTGGACGGGCAGCGGGTCGGCGGGTTCGACGGCGCGGGACTGGTCTGCCTGGTGGGCGTCACGCACGATGACGGCGCCGCCGACGTCGCCTGGCTCGTGCGCAAGATCGCGGACCTCAGGTTGCTGCGCGAGGAACGGTCCGTGTCCGATGCCGGCGCGCCGGTCCTCGTGGTCTCGCAGTTCACGCTCTACGGCGACGCCCGCAAGGGACGGCGGCCCACGTGGAACGCGGCCGCGCCCGGGCCCGTGGCCGAGCCGCTCGTGGACGCCGTGGCCGCGGGGCTGCGCGAGCGCGGGCTGGAGGTTTCGACGGGCGTGTTCGGCGCCGACATGGCCGTCACGCTGACGAACGACGGCCCGTTCACGCTGGTCCTGGACTCCCCGCGCCCATCATGAGCGCGGGCGCGGCCACGGCCTGGGACGTCGCCGTGGTGGGGGCCGGGCCGGCCGGGACGATGGCGGCGCTCGCGGCAGCGCGGGCCGGCGCCCGGGTGGTGTTCCTGGACCGGGCCGCGCCGCCGCGGTACAAGACGTGCGCCGGCGGGCTCACCGGACGGGCGTTGCGCGCGCTGAACGGCCTGGTGCCGCTCGGGGGCGTGCCGTGCCGCGACGTGATCCGGCGGGTCCGCTTCAGCGACGACGGCCGCCGGGCGCGACAGCGTGGCGGTGCCGACGCGCGCGGGGGGCGGCCGCTGCTCGCGATGACCCAACGCCCCGAGTTCGACGCCTGGCTCGTGGACCGGGCGCGGGCCCAGGGCGCGGCCTGCCGGTGGGACCAGGTGCGCGGCATCGACGAGGCGGACGGGCTCGTGGCGCTCGCGCTCCAGGACGGCGAGGTGGTGCGGGCCCGGGCCGTGGTCGGGGCGGACGGCTGCTCGGGGCGGCTCGCCCGCTACGTCGGCGCGCGGTACCGGCAGGTGGACCTCGGGCTCGAACGGGAACTGGCGCTCGGCCCCGTGGAGCGGCGGCGCTGGCGGGCAACGGTCGCGCTCGACTGGGGGCCCGTGCCGGGCGCCTACGCCTGGCTGTTCCCCAAGGGCCGCACGGCCACGGTCGGCGTCATCGGCGGCCGGGCGGACCACGCGGCGCTACGCGCCTACCTCGACGCCTGGGTGCACCGGCTGCGGCTCGACGGCGCCGCCGTGCTGCGCCAAAGCGGCCACCTGACGAAAACCCGCGCCGCGCGGTCCCCCCTGGCCTCCCGCTCCGGCCGTGTCCTGCTCGCGGGTGACGCGGCCGGGCTCGTCGAGCCATGGACCAGGGAGGGCATCTCCTACGCGCTGAAATCCGGGCGGCTGGCCGGCGAAGCGGCCGCGGCCGTCGCGGCGGCGGGAGACGATCCGGCCGAAACCCGCGCGGCGGCGGCCGGGTACGCGACCAGCATCGATCGCGAGATTCAGCCCGAACTCGACGCCGGCGCCGTCTTCCTCGACTTCTTCCGCCGCCACCGGCACCTGGTGCATGCGGCGGTCGCGGGCACGCCCATCGGCTGGGCCGCCTTCCGCCGCGTCTGCGACGGAACCACGAGCCTGGCCCACGTTTTACGGCATCGGCCGCTACGCCACGCCATCGGACTCCTGACGCCCCCCCGCCCGGTAAATACTGCGCGGTTCTAGCGACGCCCCCCCGCCCACTGATGGCTGCTGTCCCCTTCAGCCCTTTCCCCTTCTCAGGCTTGTCGAGCGCTGTGGTCGTTTCTGACCAGCTTGTCGAGCCTAATGGCGGTTACAGGGGTGCGTTTAGAACCATCAGGCTCGACAAGCGCAGGGATTGCCGCCAAAAGGCTCGACAAGCTCAGAGAGGCGAGGTACGGCATCGGCCGCTATGCCACGCCATCGGACTCCTGACGCTGCCCGCGCGGTAAATCCTGCGCGGTTCTAGCGACGGGCGACGCTGGCCAGTGAGCGTCAGCCGCGCTTGCGCCGCCACTGCGGGACCGGGACGCCATGAGCGCGGCGCGTGCGATTGGTCGCGTGCACCGACCACCGCGGCAACGCGGCCGCGAGGACCGCGGAAGCGAGCAAACCCGTGACGCCCGCGCCGACAATGCCGCCCACCAGCGACCCGAGCGCCGTGCCCAGTGAGATGATGAGCGGCCCGGCGGCCCCGCCGAAATCGGACATGAAACGCCACACCGACAAGAACTTGGCCCGGCCATCCACCGGCGCCGCGTCCGCCCCCGTCGTCATGATGATGCCCGCGCCGATCCCGTTGCCGATACCGATCAGGGCCGCGATCGCGATCAACGCGCCCAGCGTGTGCGCCACCGGCAGCAACATGATGCCCGCGCCCAGCAACGCCATCGACGGCACGGCCACCCACATGCGGCCCTTCACGTCCATGACCTTGCCCGCCGGGTAGAACAGCGCGATGTCGAACAGGCCCGAGAGGCCCACCACGGCGCTCGTCATCGACGCGGACAAGCCGATGTGTTCGCTCCACAGCGGGACGGCCGCGAACCGGATCGCGCGAATCGCGCCCACCAACAGGACGCCGACGCCGAGCGACGCCAACAAACCGAGGTTGTTGCGCACCAACCCCCACGTCGTGGCCGAACTCTTCGCCTGGCCGGCCTCGTCCCCGCTCTGGGCGCCGGATGTCACGACATCGGACGCTGGCGGCGGGGGCGGCGGCAGCTCCG
>JAISIU010000184.1 GCA_031261885.1 Bifidobacteriaceae bacterium | reverse complement strand
CGTCGGCGCCGCTCCGTGCGTGGCGTCGAGCCGTCGTTCAGCCCCACGCTCCGGGCCCACATCGGGCCGATCGACTGGGCCAGCGCCCAGGCCACGCCCCTGCGCCCCGGGGACTCCACCGACCCGATGGCCTGGACCATGACGGCCTTCGGACACATGCCGAAGTTCATGTCCGTGCTGCTGCGGATCCGGAACGTCCTCGTCAAACCGTTCAAGCTGAAGACCGGCCTGAGCGATAACGAAGGTTCGCCGTTCCCGACCTTCTTCCCGATCGTGGCCCAAACCGACGACGAGGTGGTGCTCGGCGCGTCCGACTCGCACCTGGACTTCGTGGCCAGCGTCCGCGTGGTCGGCAAGGACGCCGTGATCCTGACGGCCGTTCACATCAACAACCGGTTCGGCCGTCTCTACATGGCCGTGATCCGGCCGTTCCACGCGGTGCTGACCAGGCTTCAGATCGCGGGGATCGGCCCGGTCGCCTGAGCGGGAACTTTCCCGGCCGCTGGTTCGTCTAACTAGATGAACTGCCCGGGAGGCCAGGAGCTGTATTGGGGCGAGCAGCCTTTGACCTCCCGGGCATTCCTTTGTCCTCATCCTCGCTTCACTGCCGTTCGGCTCGGCGCGGCCTACGGGAGCCCCACTGGGGCTCCCGCTGGACGGCCACGGGGGCGAGCAGCCTTTGACCTCCCGGGCATTTTCATGCCCGTTCATACCCGGCGGGCCGGGGTCGTGGTCAGAGTTGGCCGCGCAGGTGTTCGCGCAACAGGGGGATGGCGTAGTCGACTAGGCCACGGCCAGCGGGTTCGATGACTTCGGCGGCGATCAGCCGTTGCCGGTAGGTGCTCGCAAAGGACTGTGTGACGCCCATGCGGGCGGCGACGTCCGCGATCCGCGAAGGCCCGTCGTCTTTGGCCATGGCGTCGAGGAACTCGCGGTCTCTGGGGGATAGGTCGTGGAGGGCGGGTTCGTGGAGCAGTCTGGCCGTTTCGTGCTTCGCGACGGTGATTCCGGCGGCCGCGTGGCGCTTCGTGATGGTGGTGGCGGTTCCGGCGGCGTCCCAGGTGGCGTAGCCGATGGCTTGGACCAGGAACGGGTACCCGGCGGCCGCGGCGACTGCCGCCACGAGCGCGTCCGGTTGGATGCGGCGCCCGGCTTGGCGAATCGGGTCGGCGATGGCGCGAGACACCTGGTCGGGAGTCAGTCGCCCCAGGTCGAAGCGCATGGCGCGGCGCATGAACGTGGTGACGTGGTCGTTGAGGATGTCGCGGATCGCAGACGGCAGCCCGGCACAGGCGAACGCCACTTGCCGGCCTTCGCTGAACATGTGTTGGACGGCCTGGGTGATGCGTTCCATGTCCTCGGCGGAGGCGCGCTGCACCTCGTCGAGGCAGAGGAGCACGCCGTCGCCGTCCGCCTGGACTGTCTTGGCGAGGGCTGTGAGCTGGGAGCGGAAGTTCGGCCGGACCGTGTACTTGGGGGTACGGTCGCGGCTGATCGAGCCGGAGAAACCGAGCGCTCCAACGCTGATGCCGGTCAGCGCGTTATCCGCCGCATGCGGATCGCGTTCCAGAAGCGCTAAGGGCAACTCGGTCAGTGTGAGGTCCTCGGCCAGGCCGGCATGGGCGGTTTCCGCCACCACTACCCACCCCGCTTCGCGGGCCGCCGCCTGGATCGTGTTGAGGAGCGCCGTCTTGCCGGAGCCGCGCGGCCCGGTCAGCAACATGGCACGGCCCGGCTCGCCGGGTTTGCCCTTGATCGCGCGCCGGAACGCGGTCAGCTCCTGGTCGCGGCCGGCCAGCACGGGCGGGATCACGCCGAACGTCGGTGTGAACGGATTGTCCACTATGGTTCGCCTCCTCTGCGGCATGGTCTGATCATGTGGCCCGGACGTCAGTCTCTCACGGCTTTTGGCATCCTTTGGTATCTTTTGGTTTCTTTTGGTGTTCTTAGGTTTCTTTTGTTGTTCTTAGGCAATGGCCACGGCGGGCCCGGCGTGGGCCAGCCGGTAGTCGCGCAGGTAGGGCATCGCGAATCCGATCTCGCCGCGGGCCGTGCGCTCGACCAGGCCGGCGGCGGCCAGCCGCTCGATGTACTGCTGGGTGTTCTGCCGCGTGGCGTCCGCCGTGTCGGCGAGCCGATGGCTCGTCGCCGCGAGCGGCCTATGACAAGTTATGACATTTATGACAAACTTCCTGGTGTGGTCGCGCAGAAATGCGCTCTGACCAGCAAAAACAGCGAAACAAGCGAGTTCGCTCGTCGCCGCGAGCCGTTTATGACAAGTTATGACATCTATGACATTCGCGGCGTGCCACTGGGCACACCCGCACCTCGGGGCAGCCCGGCGCGGGACGCGTCAGGAGCG
The DNA here is from genome assembly GCA_031261885.1 of Bifidobacteriaceae bacterium. Classification (GTDB taxonomy): domain Bacteria; phylum Actinomycetota; class Actinomycetes; order Actinomycetales; family WQXJ01; genus JAISIU01. The sequence continues at coordinate 878 of JAISIU010000184.1, read as the reverse complement.
GGAGCCAACAAAGCAGTGTCGCGGCCGGCGGTCGTGTCCCGTGTCCAGACACCACCGCCCGGCCCGCTAAGCTGGGGCTTAACGCCTCCGCCCCCCCCACATGCGGCTTTGCCCCACATGCGGCTTTGCTCGCTCAAACCCAGGAGGTCCCCTATGACCCACCGTCGGATCACCCCAATCACCCTCGCCATCGCCGCTCTCAGCGCGCTGGCCCTCACCGTCCCGGCCGCGGGCGCGCTCGCGGCCGCCCGCGCCTCGGCGCCCGCCCCCCAGGCCGCCCGCGCCGTCGTCCCCGTTCCCCAAGCCGACGCCACCACGGCCAAACTCCGCCAGGACGCCTTCTCTCTCGTGCTCACGGCGCCGTTCCAGATGAACGAGACGAAGTCGATCACGTGGTACCGCGCCGGCAAGGCCGTCCACACCACCGCGCTCAGCATCCGGTCCATCAGGCGGTCCGACATCGGCAAGAAGTTCTACGCCGTCGCCACCCTGACGCCGGAGGGCGGCACGCCGACCACCTACCGCAGCAACACGCTCACCGTGAAGCCGATCAAGACGCCAATCGGCGCGAGCTGGACCACCTCGTTCGGCAAGAAGAACGCGAAGAACAAGGTCACGTTCTACGCGAACACCGGCAAGTGGAGCCTCAAGGGCACCATCGCCGTCAAGTGGGGCAAGTACGGCACGAGCAGCTTCCAGTTCAACAGCCTGAAGAAGGCCGGCGTCGACGTCCTGCCGCCCACGGCCTTCACGAAACACTTCAAGGACACGGACCAGCCGAAGATCACGGTCACCTTCAAGAACACGAAGCACATCAAGTGGTCCGCCGCCAAGTATTCGCTCCACCTGCAGATCATCAACGGCAAGGGCTGAAATCT
>JAISIU010000168.1 GCA_031261885.1 Bifidobacteriaceae bacterium | reverse complement strand
TGACGAAGGGCATCAAGGCCCGCGTCCACGCCCACACCCCGTTCGACACGGTCTGGCAGGGCGCCTTCTGACCCGCTGACCAACCCCAAGGGGGGTGCGGCCCGCCGTGAGGCGGCCGCACCCCCTTTTCGTTGTCGTGGTTGAAAGCGCACGATGTCGTCACTCACCACGTGCGCTGTTCGCCTCACGGCGAACCCGACTGCCTCCTTGCCAGTCGGCATCGGCGTGACTACCTGCGGAGCCCCCGGGGCTCCTCGGTGGTCACGCTTTATCGCAAAGGCGGTCGGCCGGCATCGTGCACCTGGGTGAAACCCCCGGGGACCCGCTGGGCACACCCAGACCACCCTTCAACAGGCCTCCTCCCGGCCGTTAGCGTCGCTGAATGTCTCGCCACCACTGAGGCGAACGGTCCCCCGACCCGGCTCCACCAAGGAGGAACAAGTGAATCACACACGATGGCGCTTGCTGGCGATCAGCCTGGCGGCCGCACTCGCGGCCGGAGGGATCGTCGCACCCGCCGCGAACGCCTATGACACGGACCCGGCGCCCACCGACCTCGAACTGGCCCACGCCGCACTGTCGCGCGAGGCGGCCACCGAGGGCATGGTGCTACTCGAGAACCACGACGCCCTACCGTTGCCCGCCGCCGCCAAGGCGCCGAACATCGCACTGTTCGGGACCGGCTCGCAGCTGCTCTCGAAGGGCGGCCAGGGCTCCGGCGACGTCAACAACCGGTACATCGGCCACGACGGTGAAGCGGTCGACGGGCAGGGCATCTCCTACCCGCTGACCAAAGCCTTCGAGGACGCCGGCTACCACGTGACGACATCGGCCACCTACTCCGACCAGCTCGCCGCCTCGATCAAGGCGACACCCGACATCGGCTCCGGCATGGGCGCCCGCCCCGACTACGCCGCGGCCGAGGTCCCCCTCACCGACCAGACCGCCCAACCCACCCAAACCACGGACACCGCCGTGTACGTCGTGGCCCGCAGCGCCGGCGAGTTCGCCGACCGCACGGCCACGCAGGGCGACTACTACCTCGGCGAGACCGAACAGGCGAACCTCGAACTGCTCGGCGCGACCTACAAGACGCTCGTCGTGGTGCTGAACGTGGGCGGCATGTACGACGTCGCCGCCTACCAGGACATCAACGACCGCGTGGTCAACGCCGAGGACGGCCGCGCCATCGACGCCATCCTGCTGGCCGGCCAGCCCGGGCAGCAGGGCGGCCAGGCGATCGTCGACGTCCTGACCGGCGCCGTCAACCCGTCCGGCAAGCTGACCGACACGTGGGCCTCTCAGTACTCCTACTACCCGGCCTCGGCGACGTTCGGCGCGAACGACGGCAACACGGACCTGGAGCGCTACAGCGAGGACATCTACGTGGGCTACCGCTACTTCGACTCCTTCCAGGGCCTGCTCGACTGGCAGGACCCGAACTCCGTGGTGGCGTACCCGTTCGGTTACGGCGGCTCCTACACGACGTTCCGGATCGATCAGGCCCAGCTGACGGCGCCGAGCCTGGCGACGGACATGAAGGTCGCGGTCACGGTGACGAACACCGGGAAGGTGGCCGGCAAGGACACGGTGCAGGTCTACTTCTCCGCGCCCGGCACGGATGTGCCATACCAGGAGCTGGCCGCCTACGCCAAGACCGACCTGCTCGGGCCCGGCGAGTCGCAACGGCTGACGCTCCACGTGGACCCGACCGACATGGCGCGCTACCACGAGGCGACCTCCGACTACATCCTCCGGTCCGGCGACTACGCGATCCGGGTGGGCGACTCCTCCCGCGCGACCCACGTGGCCGGCATCGTCCGCGTGACGGAAAACACGGTGACACGCTCGCTGACCTCCCAGCTGCGCGACCAGGTCCCCGACTCGCTGCTGACGACCGACCGGGCGAACTTCTACAGCTACCCGGAGGAGGCGGCCGAGCTCGCGGCCGCGCCCGTCACCGAGCTCCAGATCGGCGGGTTCGCGACCGAGGACGGGGCGTCCCGGCTTGACCAGAGCGTGCCGCTCGGGGCCGACGACCCGCTGTACGCGGTCGAGGCGGCCGATGGCGGCGCGTACGGCGAGCAGGGCAGCGCCCCCGTGCTCGCCGCGACGACGACGGCCCACATTCCCGAGTCACAGGCCGCCGATTGGGACGGCACCGGCCAGCCGTACCAGGCGAAGACCGGCGAGACCGTCGAGTACGTGCCGGCGGCGCCCGGCACGACCCTGTGGGACGTGGCGGCCGGACGTGCCACGATGACGGACTTCGTGGCCGGGCTCTCCGTGGAACAGCTCGCGAACATCGTCGAGGGCGGCGCCATGGACACCTCCGGCGAGCTGCTCGTGGCCCGCGGCACCGCCGGGTACACGACGGCCCAGTACAAGGATCTCGGTATTCCCGGCATGAGCCTGTCCGACGGTCCGGCCGGCCTGCGCCTGACGCAGGTGTACACGGACGAGGCCAGCGGGGCCTCGCAGTACCAGTACGCCACGGCCTTCCCCGTCGGCACGCTGCTGGCGCAGACCTTCGACCAGGCGCTCGTGACCCGCGTCTACGAGGCGATCGGCCAGGAGATGGCGAAGTTCGGCGTCACGCTGTGGCTGGCGCCCGGCATGAACATCCACCGCGACCCCCTGTGCGGGCGCAACTTCGAGTACTACTCGGAGGACCCGCTCGTGGCCGGCCTCATGGGCGCGTGGGCGACGCGCGGCGTCCAGGCCACCCCGGGCGTCGGCGTCACGCTCAAGCACTTCTTCGGGAACAACCAGGAGGAGAACCGCTCCGCCGCGAACGACCTGATGAGCGAGCGGGCGGCGCGCGAGATCTACCTGCGCGGTTTCGAGATCGCGGTCGAGATGGGCCAGCCGATGGCCGTCATGAGCTCCTACAACCGGGTCAACGGCTCCTACACGGCCGGCGAGTACGACCTGCTGACCGACATTCTGCGCGGCGAGTGGGGCTTCCAGGGCCTCGTGATGACCGACTGGGGCGGCGTGCGCGCCGGCATCGTCAACACGATGTACGCCGGCAACGATCTGATCGAGCCCGGGAAGAACCCGGCCCAGGTGATCGACGCGCTCCGGCCCGGCGGCGCCTCCGGGAACGTCACCGAGGCTCCGACCATGCGGCTCGGCGATGTCCAGCGGTCCGCCTCCCGGATTCTGGGCATCGCGATGCAGTCGATCGACTTCGAGCGCCTGGCGGCGGCCCGCGGCGTGGCCGGCGTGGACGTGGCCCCGTACGGCGACCAGTTCGAGCTGCCGGACTTCGCGGCGCACGAGCGGGGCGCCGTGGCGCCGGCCGGCGAGTCCGAGCCGACGCCCACGCCGTCGGGTCCGACCGAGCAGCCGACCGGGGGCGCGACGGGGGGCGCGACAGGGGAGCCGACCGGGACTCCCACGGGAACGCCGACGGCGGCGCCGACCGGTCAGCCGACGGCGCCGACCGCGGTGCCGGGGCCGGGCACGTCGCAGCCGGGTAAGGCGAAACTGAAGTCGCACCGCCCGGCGATCGCCGGGGCCGCGAAGGTGCAGAAGAAGGTCAAGGCCAAGACGTACAAGAAGTCGTGGACCAAGGGCGCGAAGCTGAAGTCGACGTGGTACGTGGGCGGTAAGAAGGTGAAGACGGCCACGGCGCTGAAGTTGAAGTCGGCGTGGCACGGTAAGAAGGTGGTCGTGAAGGTGACGGGTAAGAAGGCCGGCTACGAGACGGTCACCCGGGCCTCGAAGGCCAAGAAGATCAGGCGTTAGCGCGCGAGGCGCGCAGCGCGGCTCGCGGTGGGGGCGTCCGGGATGCCGGGCGCCCCCACCCGTCTGTCCGCGCGCGAACAGAACACGAAACCGAACGTGGCGCCCGCGGATGGCGACGCCGAAAACTGAGGCCACGGCTACGAACGGGGGTCCGGGGGCTTGTCCCCCGGCCGGGGCGCGGGGGCCAGGCCCCCGCAAAGGATCGCGGACCAAGGGAGCAAACAGGGACGGCATCTGCCGTCCCTGTTTGCGAACACGGAAAAGAAGCGGGGCCCGCGAGCGGCCTACCCTGACTGACGGTCCGCCCGCGGGCCCCTTTGATGCCCCGCGACGGCGCCCTGATCTACGCCATCAAGCGGGGCAGCCTCGGCCTTGCTGGGGCGAGCCGGCCGAGGAGCTGGTTTGTTGTGCTCCTGTCAACCGGGGGGCGCGTCGCGACATTCCGAGGGGGTATGAACACCGCACGGCGGTTGGCTCACATCATGCCAGTCCG
>JAISIU010000092.1 GCA_031261885.1 Bifidobacteriaceae bacterium | reverse complement strand
ACATGCCCCTCAACCCCTCCGGCAAGATCGACAAACACGCCCTCCTGGCCCTACGACACACCCCACACCTCGACCACGTCCCCCCCGCCACACCGGCCGAGCAACAGGTCCTCGACATCCTCCGCGACGCCCTCGGCACCCCCGACGCCGGAGTCACCGACGACTTCTTCGAACTCGGCGGCGACTCCCTCACCGCCATCCGCATCGTCACGAAGCTCGCCGCCGTCGGCCTGACGACCACGGTCCGCGAGATCTTCTCCGGGCGCACCGCCCGCCACATCGCCACCACCGCCACACGGGCCGCGCAGCAAGGTGCGGACGGCGATGCCGGCCGGCGCCCGAGCGTCGCACCCGTTGGGCCTGCCGCACCCAGCGCCGCCCCGGGACCGGTGCCCGACGCCCGACTCCTCGGAGCGACCCTCGCGGCCGCCGACGCCTACGGCCGCCGGCTCGCCGAATCGAGGCCGGTCGGCGAGCTGCCGCTGTCGCCCGCCAATCGCGTGACGGCCGAGCTCGGTATCCGCGCCTCCGGCGCGCTGCTCTACCTGCCCGGCCAGCTCGACCCCGGCCACTTGGCCAGCGTCTGGAACCGGATCCTCGACCAGCACGCGATCCTCCGGAGCCGGCTCGACTCGGCGGCCGGACGCCTCGTGCTGACCGCCCCGGCCCCGATGGGCGCCGTTGACCTGCCCATCGTTCAGGCCGCGTCGAAAGCCGACGCCGACCTGCTCGGCGCCACGCTCCTCGGGCCAAGCAACTTCTACGGGAACCGGCCGGCCGACCCCGCACCGCCATCGCACCGCCTCGTTGTCCTGACCTATCCGGGCGGCGCGACGCTCGTCCTCCAGGCCAGCCACTTCGTGCTCGACGCCTTCAGCACCGACGTTCTCAAGGCCGCCGTCCACGGCACCGACCCCGCCACGGCCAGCGGTGGCGCACGTCCGCTCGGGTACGCCGAGTACCTCGACTTCTTGGCCCGCGGCCCCGTCACGAGCGACGCCGAGGCCTACGCCGCGTTGGGCCTGGCCGAGTTCGAACGGGCCGCCGCCGCCTACGGTGGCCTTCCGCGCGCCCCGCGCACTGAGACGCCCGAATACCTGCCCGCCGGGACCGGCGCGGTCCACGACACGGCCCGGGCGATCGGGCGAAGGCTCCTCGCCGAATCCGGCGGCCGGCCCGTCCCGTTGCTGGTCGTCACGCCGGGACGCGTCTTCAGGGACGCGGATTTCAACGACGCCGTCGGCGAGTTCGTCGACCTCCTGCCGTGCGTCATCACGACGCAGCAGCCGGACCCGCTCCAGGACGTCGCCCCGGCCCAGGCCTTCGCCCGCGCCCACGACCTGGTCTGCAACGCGCTCGCCTACCCGCCCGCGTCCGCGAGCTTCGGACCCGAGCCACGCCTGCCCGACACCGCCCGGGTCCTGAGGCGGGCCATCGCCTCGCCGAACGTTCCGATCCTCAACCTCGTGATCGGCGACCAAGGCGCCGCCGCGACGACCTTGACTCTGCCGGGCCCGGACGCCTCGGACGATGCCTCCGCCCAGCGGGCCCGCCTCGTGAACGCCACGATCTCGGGCGACACCGTCATCGTGCACCACCTTCCTCAGCCCGCGCCCGCCGCGCCCGCCGCGCCCGTCCTCACGGCCGCCGCGACGCCGAGCTGAACCGCCACATCCGACACAACCCTGACGCCCAAACCACCTTCACCGCCCAAAGGATCGCCCCAATGACCGACATCGCCACCGCCCCGTGGGCGCCGCTGTTCGCGGCCCCCGTCCACTCGCTGAAACGCGGCCCGGCCGCCGCCCGGATCCCTGCGCCGCTGCCGCCGCTGATCGGACTGGAGCTGCCGAGCCTTGCGACCGCCCTGACGGCCCTCGAGCTGGCTCTCGCCGAGGACCGCGACGGCTTCAGCATCGGACTCCGGGCCGCCGACGGCGCCGTGCTGACGGCCACGGCCCGGATCGACCGCCGCCGCCCCGCCCGCGACATCCTTCAGGATCTGGCCCGGAGTCTCACACCGCTACCACCGGCCGCTCCGGAGGCGAGCCCCACGGTCCTCGACGCGCTCGTCGAGATGGCCCCGCCGGCCGCGGGCCAACCAGACGCCCCGGCCACCGCTCCCGTCACCGCACCGCTGACGGTCTCCGTCGAAACCGCCCCGGATGGCGGCGCGACCACCTCGGCCACCGGCGACCCGGCCGTCTACGACGAGGGCGCCTGCCTGGTGTTCGGCTGGCACCTCGGCTGGCTCGCCTCCGCCATCGCGCAGGATCCGTCCCGACCCGCCGCCGAACTGCCGCTCGTGACGCCGGAGGAGAGGGCCGTCATCGGCGACGCCAACCGCACCACCGCGCCGCTGCCCGACGTTACGATCCACGAACGCTTCGAGCGGACGGTCCGGACGTATCCGGACGCGCCCGCGCTCGTGTGGGACGGTGGCAGCCAGACCTACCGCGAGCTCGATGAGCGGGCCAACCGGCTGGCGCGGCGCCTGCGCGCGCTCGGCGCCCGGCGCGGCGACCGCGTGGGGCTCATGCCGGAACGCGGGCCTGATCTCGTGGCCGCGATGCTCGGCGTGTGGAAGGCCGGCGCCGCCTACGTGCCGCTCTCGGCCCACATCCCGGCGGACCGCACGGCGTTCCAGTTGCACGATGCCGGCTGCGGCCTGCTCGTCGCCGCCTCCGCCGAGCAGGCCGCCGCCGTCCTGGCGGCCGCCCCGGACGTCTCGCTCGTCGACCTCGCCGATCCCGCCACCTGGGCGGCCGAACCCGGCGCGCCTGCCAACCTCAACACGCCCAGCGACCTCGCCGCCATCGTCTACACGTCCGGCACCACCGGGCGGCCGAAAGGCGTGAAGATCCGGCACGACACGATCGTCAACTACGGCGAATTCAATGTGACCGGCGTGCCGATCGGGCCCGAGGACGTCATCACGCAATTCGCGCCGTTCACGTTCTCGACGAACGTCCTGGAGATCACCGCCGCCCTGTTCTCCGGCGCGCCCCTGGCGCTCGT
>JAISIU010000050.1 GCA_031261885.1 Bifidobacteriaceae bacterium | reverse complement strand
GGCGCCAACCGCCTCGGCGCGAACTCGCTGCTCTCGGGCTGTGTGGACGGCTGGTTCACGCTGCCGTACTCGGTGCCGAACTACTTGGCGCCGATGCTCGGCACGCCCGTCCTGCCGCTTGACGACCCGGTGGTCCGCCAGACGGTGGCGGATGTCGAGGACCGCATCGACCGGCTCGTGAACAACAACGGCCTGCATTCCTCCGATTACTTCGCGAAGAAGCTTGGCGCGATCATGGACCGCTACGTCTCCGTGAAGCGCGACCCGGAGGAGCTGCCCAAGGCCATCGAGCAGATCCGTGACCTGCGCGCGCAGTTCTGGCGTGAGGTGAAGGTGGTCGGCAGCGCCGACCGTCTGAACCAGGAGCTGGAGCAGGCGGGCCGTGTCGCGGACTACCTGGAGCTCGCCGAGCTGATGTGCGTCGACGCGCTGGACCGCGACGAGTCGGCCGGTGCCCATTTCCGCACCGACCACATCTCGCCCGAGGGCGAGGCCCTCCGCGACGACGAGAATTGGACCTTCGTTTCCGCCTGGCAGACCCCGGAGCTGACGGGGGCTGACGCGGGTAAGCCGATCCGGAACTACGAGCCGCTCGAATTCGTGGCCGTGCCACTGCAGCAAAGGAATTACAAGTGAGACTGATTCTTGAAGTGTGGCGCCAGGCCGGCCCTGACGCGAAAGGCTTCTTCGAGACGCACGAGGTGGTGGACGCCTATCCGTCCATGACGATCCTCGAGCTGCTGGACCGCCTCAATGCCCAACTGGTCGAGAACGACCAGGAGCCCGTGGCTTTCGAGTCGGACTGCCGCGAGGGCATCTGCGGCACCTGCGGCATCGATGTCAACGGCACGCCTCATGGCCCGCTGAACAACGAGACGACGTGCGAGCAGACGCTGCGCCCGTTCAACGACGGCGACCGCATCCGCATCGAGCCGTTCCGCTCGGCGGCCTTCCCGGTGATCCGCGACCTCATCGTGGACCGCACGGCGTTGGACCGGGTTATCCAGGCCGGCGGCACCATCGCGGTGGACGCGGGCACGGCCCCGGATGCCGATTCGGTTCAGGTCACGCACATGGACGCCGAGAAGGCGCTCGATTATGCGGCCTGCATCGGCTGCGGCGCGTGCGTCTCGGCCTGCCCGAACGGCGCGGCTTACCTGTTCACGGGCGCCAAGTTGCAGCACCTGGCGTTGATCCCGTCGGGCAAGATGGAGCGTTCCAAGCGGGCCCGCGCGATGGTCAATCAGATGGAGCACGAGTTCGGCCCGTGCTCGCAGATCGGCGAGTGCGCGCTGGCTTGCCCGGCCGAGGTGCCGCTCGCGGCCATCGCGGTCGTCAACCGTGAGCGCCTGCGCGCCATGTTCCGCGGCACCACGAAGACCAACTGACCGGTACCAATACCAATTAACCCGCGCACGATGCCGGGTGGTTCCGTTTCTGAGCGAACGGAACCACCCGGCATCGGCCGTTTTGGGGACGGGGGGACGATGCCGTCCCTTCCGTTCCGCGGCGAACCGCGCGGCCCGGCATCGGCGGCCTTGGGCAAAGCTGTGAGATCCGTATGAGTTTAGAGTTTTCTCACAAACGTTTGCACAGGTCAGAGCCGTTGATTTCGTTGACAGTGAATTAAATGCGGGTGTAGTTTCACCGACGTGAGCTAACGGCTCGCGCCGCCCCGGAAGGTACCACCCACCGTGGCCGGTGCTGGCCCCACGACGACGTCGAAGCCGGTGCGCCGCCTCGCATGCATGCCTCACGCCCCCAAGTAACCAATGCATGAAGGGGATCGCTCGTATGAAGTCACGGCTTCTCGCCTGTTGCCGTTTCGGCACGGCCGCCGCTGCGATTCTCACGCTCGCCGCCTGCGGCTCGGCGGGACAACACCAATCGCTTGGCACCGTCGAGGCGACGGCTACCGGCACGGCGGCATCCCGGGGAGCGCAATGGGTGCCCACGTCCGGTGCCAGCGGCTCCGGCGCTGTCGCCACCGGGGCCTACGCCACCGTGACGCAGCGGTTCGGCGCCCCACCCCTGGCCGCCTACAACGGCACCGACGCCGTCAATGCCACGGAACAACAGGCCGAGGACATGCTCGTCAAACAGTGCATGCGCAAGCGCGGCTACGACTACGCGGGGGCCGGCCAGGACTCCGGCGGCGCGGGCGGCGCGACCGACTGGGAAGACTTCCTTGGGGTCACCGACCTGACGCAGGCCTCGAAGTATGGCTACAGCGAATCGAGCAGTATCGGAGAGTTCGCGTCCCTCACGGCCTCCCCTCACCCGGGTGTGTCGCTGGATGCCGCGGGCGATCTCTCAATCACCATGCCATCGTCGACCGCGGATCCGGCCCGGCTCAAGGCGCTGTATGGAGACCTCGACGGGGCCCAGATGGCAGGCCAGACGCCAGCCAAGGGAGCGAACGACGACAACGGCTGCCTGACGCTGGCCGATAACCAGATCGAACCGAAGAAAGGGCCATCTGACCCGAGCATTCAGGCTGAATCGTTCAAGAAAGCGAGTGCGCAGGCCGAGACCGAGACGGATGTCGTGGCCGCCAAACAGAAGTACCTCGCGTGCATGAAGCAGGCTGGCTACGACATCAGCCAGATCCCGCCGATCCAGGGTGGCAACGAGCCGACGCCCGCGCAGATCAAAGAGGCCACCACGGATGTGGGCTGCAAGGAGTCGACGGGGCTGACCGCCACCTACGTCAAGGCGCTGTACGCGGCTGAGAAGCAGCAGATCCAGCAGCACGCCGCCGACTTCCAGTCGCTGGAGAACTATGAAAAGGCCAGTCTCCAGATGGCAACCAAGGCCCTCGGCCAGAGCGCGAACGGCACCCCCGCCCAATGAGTGAGCCAAACGCCCAGGCGCCGGCCGACACGCCGCACGGCCGTTCCTCCCTCGGGCGGCGGCGCCTCGCCGCCACCGTCACCGTCATCGTGTGCCTCGCCCTGGCGGTGGGCGCCGGCATGGCGCTGCAGCACATCCGGTCCCCGAAGGCCCAGGCCTTGGCCCAGGCCGCGCCCGCCAAGAGCGTCGTCACGGCCCAGGTCTCGCGCCAGGTGGTCGAATCCACGATCGCGGGCACTGGTACCGTCCAGGTCAGCGCCTCGGAGACCGTGCCCGTGCCGGAGGCCTCCGCGGCCAGGACCGTGCTGTCGAAACTCCCGGTGAAAGTTGGCCACGCGGTGAAGAACGGCACCGTGCTGGCCGAGGTTTCCGGCCGGCCCGTCATCGTGCTCAAGGGTGCGATCGCCGCGTACCGGGACC
>JAISIU010000322.1 GCA_031261885.1 Bifidobacteriaceae bacterium | reverse complement strand
ACCGGACACACCGGGACCGCCTGGGGCGGGATAACGCGCGGGATTGTTGGGGGCGGGCGCGGTCATTTGGCGGCTTGTTCCTCCTTCTTGGCGCGGCCGCGGGCCTTGGCCCGCTGCTCGGCGTCAAGCTCAAGCTTACGGATTCTGATCGACTCCGGGGTGAGTTCCACGCACTCGTCCTCGGCCGCGAACTCCAGCGACTGCTCCAACGTGAGGCGGCGCGGCGGGGTCAGGCGCTCCAGCTCCTCGCCCGTGGAGCTGCGCATGTTGGTCAGTTTCTTCTCGCGCGTCACGTTGACGTCCATGTCCTCGTTGCGCGGGTTCTCGCCCACCACCATGCCCTCATAGACTTCCTCGCCGGGGCCAATGAAGAAGCTGGCCCGCTCCTGCAACGCGAGCAGCGCGTACCCGGTGGCCGGGCCGGGGCGGTCCGCCACCAGCGAGCCCGTGGTGCGCAGCTCGATGGGCCCGGCCCACGGCTCGTAGCCCTCCGCGATCGAGGAGGCGATGCCCGTGCCGCGCGTGTCCGTCATGAACTGTGTGCGGAACGCGATGGTGCCGCGCGCCGGCACGATGAACTCCATGCGCACCCAACCGGTGCCGTGGTTCTTCATGTCCACCATGCGGCCCTTGCGGTTGGCCAGCAGCTGCGTGACGGCGCCCAGGTAGTCCTCCGGGACGTCGACCGTCATGCGCTCCATCGGCTCGCACAGCTTGCCGTCGATGGTCTTGGTAACGACGCGCGGCTTGCCGACCGTCAGCTCGAAGCCTTCGCGGCGCATGGTCTCGACGAGCACCGCGAGCGCCAGCTCGCCACGGCCCTGTACCTCCCACATGTCCGGCCGTTCCGTGGGCAGCACGCGGATCGACACGTTGCCGACCAGCTCGCGGTCCAGGCGGTCCTTGATCTGCCGCGCCGTCACCTTCGCATCCTTGACGCGCCCCGCCATGGGCGAGGTGTTGACGCCAACGGTCATCGCGATGGCCGGTTCGTCCACCGTGATGGGCGGCAGCGGGCGCGGGTCCTCCGGGTCCGCCAGGGTGTCGCCGATCATGATGTCCGGGATGCCGGCCACAGCCACGATGTCGCCCGGGCCGGCCTCCTCGGTGGGCACGCGGTCCAGCGCCTCGGTGGCGAGCAGCTCCACGATCTTCACGGTCTTGGCCTCACCCCCGGCCTTGACCCACATGACCTGTTCGCCCTTGCGGAGCGTGCCGTTGTAGATGCGGACCAGCGCGAGGCGGCCGAGGAATGGGCTGGCGTCGAGGTTCGTGACGTGGCCCTGCAGCGGGTGGCCCGGCGTGTACTCGGGGGCCGGAATACGTTCGACGATCTCGCGGAACAGCGGCTCCAGGTCCGGGGAGTCCGGCTTCTGGCCGTCCGGCGGGCGGGTCAGCGAGGCCTGCCCGCTCTTGGCGTCGCAGTAGACGATCGGCGCGTCGAGGATCTGGTCCAGCTGGAGGCTCGGGTCCTCCTCGGTCAGGTCCGTGGCCAGCGAGAGCAGGAGATCACCGGTCTCCTTGACCACCTCGTCGATGCGGGCGTCCTGGCGGTCCACCTTGTTGATCACGACGATGACGGGCAGCTCCGCGGCCAGCGCCTTGCGCAGCACGAACCGGGTTTGGGGCAGCGGCCCCTCCGAGGCGTCGACGAGCAGCAGCACACCGTCCACCATTGAAAGGCCGCGTTCCACCTCGCCGCCGAAGTCCGCGTGGCCCGGGGTGTCCACGACGTTGATCGTGATGCCGTCCGGCTGGCCCACGTCCGCCGCCGCCGGGCCGCTGTAGTGGACCGACGTGTTCTTCGCGAGGATCGTGATGCCCTTCTCGCGCTCCAGGGCGCCGGAGTCCATGGCCCGCTTCTGCACGTGGGCGTGCTCGCCGAAGGCGCCCGTCTGCCACAGCATGGCGTCGACGAGTGTGGTCTTGCCGTGGTCCACGTGGGCCACGATGGCGATGTTGCGCAGGTTCGGAACGCGCGCAGTGCTCATATACCGGAAATCCTCTGATCGAAAGTTTTGGACGGCGGGGCGGGCGCGGGGCCGCGCACGGCGGACGACGCACGCCAACAAGCGCCGGGGCAACTGCCCTATTCTACTCGGGTGGGGCATTCTTCCGAACCGGACCCGGCGGAGCGGCCGTCCGGGACCGTGCACGATGACGGAACGCACGATGCCGGGGAGCCTCACCCGCCGTACCGGTTCCGTTCGGCGTCCGGGCCGTGGTTGGCCGGGTTCGTCATCGTGCTCGCCGCGTTCTGCGCGGTGGACCTTTTCGCGCAGGGCGGTCTGCGTTTCGGTTTCCGGTGGCTTGCGACGTGCGGTTTCATCGCGGTGGGCGCGTGGGCGGTGTTCTGGTCGCCGCGCCTCGTGGTGGCCGATGACGGGGTGGCGGTCCGGAACGTGGCGCGCACCTTTCTGGTGCCGTGGGCGGCAATCGAGCTGATCGACACGAAGTGGTCGCTGACCCTCGTGACGGCCGGCCGGCGCGTGACGGCCTGGGCCGCGCCCGCGCCATCGCGGCGGGCGGCCCGGCGGGCGACGCCCGATGACGTCCGCCACCTGCCGCGTTCGGCCTATGGCCCGGGCCGGTCGGTGCGCCCGGGGGATCTGGCGTCGGCGCCGTCCGGGCAGGCCGCCATCGTGCTGCGGGAACGCTGGGAACGGCTGCGCGATGCCGGGCGGTTGGGCGCGCGGGGCAGGGCGGGCGCGCCCGAGGTGGTGGCGCGCTGGCGGCGCGGCGTGCTGGCAGCCCTGGTGGGGTTGGCCGTGGTGGCCGTGCTGGCCGGCCTGCTGGTTTAGTGCCCGGGCGTTAGACGAAGCCGAGGTCTTCCCAGTGCGGATAGGCCGGAGGCGCCGCCGGGTCGGGTATGGCGTCGAGGCGGGCCAGCATCGGGTCCGGCGCGCCGGCGGCCGCCAGCGCGCGTTGGTATTCAGTCTCTCTAATCGCCGCACGCACGGTGGCGGAGCGTTCGCCGCCGGTGTGGGCCATGAGGCTGTCGAGGGCGCGGGCGGTCACGGGATCGAGCCGGACAGTGATCTGAGCCATGCCGACACCCTAAGCGGCGGACGCGCCGCCC
>JAISIU010000120.1 GCA_031261885.1 Bifidobacteriaceae bacterium | reverse complement strand
TCGTGCCGAAGGCAGCGAGCGCCACGACGGTCAAATGGCGCAGCTCCAACCCGAAGGCCTTCAGAGTGGACGCCGCGGGCCGCCTCACGGTGGTGGGCCACGGCCGGGCCTGGATCAAGGCCCGCTACCAGGGCCACAACGCCCAGATCCTCGTCAGCTCCAGCAACGCCCCCTGGCCCAAATGACCCAGCCCGGCCAGGCGGCGCCACGCGACGCGCCACGCGGACCGGACACCGCTAATTTGTGGAACCGGGCCGCTGACCTGCCGGTTTCACCCCAAACGCTCATCTCCAATAGGTTTGGTCCATGGCAGGCGGTTCACTGAAACGCCCCAATCTGCGTGATGTGGCTGCCGTCGCGGGAGTGTCGACGGCCACGGTTTCCCGGACCTTGTCCGGCAATGCCTCGGTAAATCCCGAGATGGCCAAGCGCGTGCGCGCCGCGGCCGAACAGATCGGCTACCGCCCCGAGCCGAACGGGCGGCGGCGGCTCAAACACAACCGGTGGGCCGTCATCGTGCCCCGCCTCGACCGCCAAACCATCCAGCTCATCATGAAGGTGACGGCCCACGCCAAGGAAGTCGGCGGCGGCGTCACGGCCATCTTCGAATCGCGCGGCGACATCGACTCCGAACGCCACATCTGCCACGCCATCATGGAGGACCGCGTGGCCCGTGTGGTCGCCGTGCCGGCCGACCAGAACCGCAGCGATTTCTCCCAACTTCGCCGCTGCGGCGTCAAGGTCCGCACGCTCGGCGAGGCGCCCGCCCAGCCGGCCTCCTAACGGTCCTCGGCCCGGCCCGGCCGGATACCAGCTTCCGTGCCGCTCCCGGCGCCGCCCGGCCGCCCGGCATCGTCGGCCCGGTCCGTCTCCCCCACGGCATCGACCCGGTCCGCTTTCTCACGGGTGGACGATGCCGCGTGGTCGCCTTCGCCGCGCAACGCCGCCCAATCGTCGCTCCCCACCGACGCCGCGGCCGGCGCCGATGGCGTGGCCGGTGCGCGGCCCGGCCGGTACAGCTCCGTGTCGCGGCCCGGGCGGCGGTGCGACTGCACGATGAAGCAGACCAGCGCCCCGATCCCGACGAGGCCGGCGGTCCACACGTTCAGGCGGAGGCCCAGGATGTGGTGCGCCGGGTCGATGCGCAGCATCTCCACGCACCCGCGGCCCGCGCAATACAACGCCACGTAGAGCGCCACGACGCGGCCGTGGCCGAGCTTGCACTTCTTGTCGATGGCCATGAGCAGGCCGGCCGCGAGGAAATCCCACACCATCTCGTACAGGAAGGTCGGCTGGTACAGCGTGCCCGGAGCCGCGCCGGCCGGCCGGTGTGCCTGGTCCACACGCAGGCCCCACGGCAACGTGGTCGGTTTGCCGAACAGCTCCTGGTTGAACCAGTTGCCGAGCCGGCCGATCCCCTGCGCCACGAGCACACCCGGCGCGACCGCGTCCGCCACGGGCGCGAGCCGCAGCCCCGCCTGCCTGGTCCCGAGCCACACCCCGACCGCGCCGAGCGCGACCGCGCCCCACACGCCGAGACCGCCCTCCCAGATCGCGAGCGCCCGCCACGGGTGCCCGCCCGGACCGAAGTAATCCCCCCAGTCCGTCAGCACGTGGTAGAGCCGCCCGCCGACGATGCCGAACGGCACGGCCCAGATCGCGATGTCGAGGATTTTGTCGGCCTGGCCGCCGCGCGCGGCGTAGCGGCGCGCGCCCATCCACCAGGCCACGATGATCCCGACGAGGATCGCGAGCGCGTAGGCCCGGATCGGCACCGGTCCCAGATGCCAGACCCCGACCGACGGGCTGGGGATCAGCGACACCACGGGCATGTTCCTTCCTCAGCCCCTGACGGCGGCCGCCCGGAGGGCGCCGGCCAGCTCCGCCAGGGCGGTGCGGGCCGCCGCCGGGTTCGGCGCGTCCGCCAGCCGGCGCACGAACGCCGAACCGACGATCACGCCGTCCGCGAACTGGGCGACCTCGGCGGCGTGTTCCGGCCGGGAGATGCCGATGCCGACGCAGGCGTGGTCCGCGCCGGCCGCCTCCGCGCGCCGGGCCAGCGCCTTGGCCCGGCCCGACAGGCTGGTCCGCTCGCCGGTCACGCCCATCGTGGACGTCACGTACGTGAAGCCGCGGCAGGCGCCGACCGTGAGCGCGAGGCGCTCGTTGGTCGTGGTCGGGGCCACGAGGAAGACGCGGTCCAGGCCGTGGGCGTCCGAGGCCTCGAGCCATTCCCCCGCCTCGTCCGGGATCAGGTCCGGCGTCACGAGCCCGGCGCCGCCGGCCTGGGCCAGGTCCGCCGCGAACTTCTCGACGCCGCGGTGGAACACGAGGTTGTAATAGGTCATCGGCAGGATCGGGACGCCGAGCGGCGCCAGCGCCTCGACGGCGCGGAACAGGCCGTCCACGGTGGCGCCCGCCGCCAGGGCCCGGATCGAGGCGTCCTCGATCACGGGGCCGTCCATGACCGGGTCGGAGTACGGGATGCCGAGCTCGACGACGTCGACGCCGGCGTCGATCAGCGCCTTCACGGCGTCGACCGAGCCTTCGTGGTCCGGGAAGCCGTACGGCAGGTAGCTGATCAGCGCGGCCCGCCCCTCGGCGTTCGCCCGCGCGATCGCCCGGGACGTCGGGGAGCCCGCCGCGGCCGCGCCCGGCACGCCGCGCCCGCTCTGCCCGGTGGGATCGCTCTGTCCGGCGAGACCACTCTGCCCCATGGGATCGCTCTGTCCGCTCACAGGTCCGTCTCCTTCCGGTCGCCGTCGATCAGCCCGAACCAGCGGCCCGCCGTCACGACGTCCTTGTCGCCGCGGCCCGACAGACACACGACGATCAGCCCCGCCGGTCCGAGCTCGCGGCCCAGCTCCAGCGCCCCGGCCAGCGCGTGCGCCGACTCGATCGCGGGGATGATCCCCTCGGTGCGGGAGAGCAGCGCGAACGCGTCCATGGCCTGGGTGTCCGTGATGGGCCGGTAGGCGGCACGGCCGATGTCGCGCAGGTAGGAGTGCTCGGGGCCGACCCCGGGGTAGTCGAGCCCGGCGGAGATCGACTCCGATTCCTGGGTCTGGCCGTCGGAGTCCTGCAGCAGGTAGGTCTTCGCGCCGTGCAGCACGCCGACCGTGCCGCCCGTCAGCGAGGCCGCGTGATGTCCGGTCTCCACGCCGCGGCCGCCGGCCTCGAAGCCAACCAGCCGGACCGAGGCGTCGTCGAGGAACGGGTCGAAGATGCCGATCGAGTTCGAGCCGCCGCCCACGCAGGCGCAGACCACGTCCGGCAGCCGCCCGGCCTTCTCGAGGATCTGGGCGCGGGCCTCGACGCCGATGACGCGCTGGAAGTCGCGCACCATCATGGGGAACGGGTGCGGCCCGGCCGCCGTGCCGAAGATGTAGTTCGTGGTCTCGACGTTCGTCACCCAGTCGCGGAAGGCCGCGTTGATCGCGTCCTTCAACGTTCTGGAGCCCGTCTTGACGGCCACCACCTCGGCGCCCAGCAGCCGCATGCGGGCCACGTTCAGCGCCTGCCGTTCCGTGTCCTTCTCGCCCATATAAATAGTGCAGTCCATGCCGAGCAGCGCCGCGCCCGTGGCCGTCGCCACGCCGTGCTGGCCGGCCCCGGTCTCCGCGATGACGCGGGTCTTGCCGACCCGTTTCGTGAGCAGCGCCTGGCCCAGCACGTTGTTGATCTTGTGCGACCCGGTGTGCCCAAGGTCCTCACGCTTCAGGTAGATGGTGGCCCCGCCGGCGTGGGCCGCGAACCTGGGCACCTTCGTCAACGGCGTGGGCCGACCCGAATAGTCGCGCAGCAGGCCCGCGAGTTCTTCCTGGAAGGCGGGGTCCACCTGCGCCTTGGCGTAGGCGTCCGCCAGCTCGTCGAGCGCCGCGATCAGCGCCTCGGGGATGAAACGGCCCCCGTAGGGGCCGAAGTAGGGCCCCGG
>JAISIU010000257.1 GCA_031261885.1 Bifidobacteriaceae bacterium | reverse complement strand
GGATGGCGTGGTGTGGCTTGACGCGACGAGCGGTCAGGTGGTGGCCCGGGTGCCGGTCTCGGGCCTTGGGCGCGTCCCGAGCGCTGCACTGACGCCGGATGGAGTGGTCGTGGTCACGGCCAAGGGCCTGGTGGGCGTGAGCCCGGACGGCGGTGGCGAGGTGGCCTGGACCGTGCCGCTTTCGGGCGCGCTGCGCGGGGCGACGATCGCGGAGCGCGGCGGCGCGTTCTACCTGGAGGCCACCACGACTCCCGACCAGGTCCAGGCCGTCGCGCCACTGACCTTCTGACGCGCGTGCCGAATACCGAGATGCCGGGGGCCGGGGGCCGAGCCGACGGTTCCGTTCGGCCGCAAGGGCCGCCATCGGGCGCTTCCCCGCAGGGCGGGGTCCCGCCATCCGGACCGACGATGCCGGGCGGTCCGGTGCCGTACGGACCGCCCGGTTCGGCGTACGGCCCGGCGGAGCGGCCGCCGAGGAAGCCGCACCCCGGGTTGACTGCGGGGATCGTGGTGGCCGCGCTCGTCGTGGCTACCGCCGTAGTGGTGGGTGGGGTTTTCTGGTCCCGGTCGTTCCACAAGTTGGCGAGCGGTACGGGCTGCGGCTCGGTGGGCTCCGACGCCTGTCCGATCTCGACCAGAACCGCGACGGCCACGCCAACCGGGCGGGCGACGTTTGGCGGGCCCACGGCCGGCCCGATGGCGACGGCGTACGACGCCCTTGGCGCCGGCCTGGCCGGGTACTTCGTTGCCGCCGTCCCAACCCCCGACCGCGCCATCGTCTACGGCACGTCCCCCGATGCGGGAGATAATGGCCAGCTGCTGCCGGCCGGCCACAAGTCGGCGGAAATCGCCGAGGTTTCGTTGAAGGACGGCTCGGCGGTGTGGAAGCTGGGCGCGGCCGGCCTCTGCCCGGGCCACAGTGTGGTCAACATCGAGGCCGCGGACGCGGACTCGCAGGGCCGCACGGTCGTCGCGTTGGCGGGCTATTCGCACTATGTGGCCGATGGCGGGACGTGCGTGGTCACGCTCGGCCTCGACGGGAAGGTCCAGAGCCGCCGGACGGACCAGGGCGGTGTGACGTATGAGGGGACGGCCGGCACCACGGCCGTCGTGGCCGACACGGCCAAGTCGCCCGGGTCGGTGACCGGCTACAGCACCACGGTCCTGTCGAAGGCGGTGTGGTCGGCGCCGGTCTCCGCCGGCATGGCGGGAGACGACGCGGCGATGGTGGTCCGGAAGGATGGCATCGCGGCCTACGCGTGGGCCGATGGCGGTTACCGCGACATGGCAACGGGCCAGCCGGCCGGGTTCGGCGCGGGCCTCGCGGTAGATGGGGACGATGAGTTCCGGTTCTGGGACGGTCAGCTGTTCAAGGTGCACACGCCCAGCGACTCGACGGACGCCACGATCCAGGCGTGGCGGCAAGGGGCCGACCAGGCGACCTGGCCCGCGCCCGTCTCGGTGGACCAGTCCGATCCTCGCGTCGCGGTGGCCGGGGGCTTCGCCCTGGTCAAAGACGGCGAGGACTCGGACGACCTGATCGCCTACGGTCTGGCGACCGGCACCAAGGCCTGGCAGCTCGAGGAACCACTGGGGACCGCCGTGGACGCGGTGGCCGTGGCCGGCTCCGACTTCGTGCTCGTCAAGGACAACGGTACGGTGACGTGGCTCGATGCGGCCACGGGCAAGACCGTCGCGACCGTGGACGGCCTCGCCGTGCCGAATGATGTCAGCGTGCTGCCGACCGGGGCCGCCGCTGGCGGTGTCATGGTTCCCACTCAGTTCGGCCTGTGGGCGGTGAGCCCGGCGGACGGCGGCACCACCGAGTGGACGCTGCCGCTCGCGCTCCCGCTGGCCGATTCGACGATCGTGAAGATAGGCGGCGCTTTCTACCTGGGCGCTCCGCCCGAGTCCACGGACGAACAGATCCAGGACTGGTCAGTGACGGGTTCATTCGAGGCGATCGCGAAGCTGAACTTCTGACCGTGTGAGCGGGGGCGCACAATGCCGGGCCTCGCCCTCCCGGGTGCGTTGCCTTAGCGGCTGGTGGGCGTCAGGCGACGAGGACTCGTTGGTTGCCCATGTCGACCTCGACGCGAAGGCGTCCGCCGAGGGCTTGGGCGTAGCGGCGAAGGGTATTCAGCCGCGTGGAACCCGTGTCGCCGTGTTCGATGGCGGAGACGCGGGCTTGGGAGACCCCGAGTCGCTGCGCGATGTCGGTTTGAGTGAGCCCGGAGGCCTCGCGGAGCTCCTTGAGCCGGTAGGCCTCCACTTCCTGATGCATGCGGTCGGCGAGTTCCGCGATCTTGTCGCGGTCAAGGCCGCGCCGGGCCGCGAACCGTTCCACGGCGTCCGGCAGTGCGCGTGTGCTCATCGTTTGCTCCGTTTCTTGCTAGTGCTCTTGGCAGCGCTCTGCCCTTGCCTGAGCTGTGCCAGGTGGTCGTCGAACAGCTGGTCGGCAAGCGGGATCGCGCGTTGGTACCAACGTTCCCAGTCGCCTGACTTGTCGCCGGCAAGAAGCATGATGGCTTGGCGGACCGGGTCGAAGGCGAAGAGGATCCGCAGTTCGGTGCGGCCGGCCGAGCCGGGGCGCAGCTCCTTCATCTGATGGTGCCGGGATGCGGTGATGCGGTCCACCAGGGGGCGCCCCAACGTGGGGCCGACGTCGCCGAGCACCGTTAGCGCTGCCGCGACCTCGTAAGCCGATCGCTCATCGAGTCCGTCCAGCCAGCCGTCAATCAGGCTCGTGTCGATCTCCCACACATCAACATGATACAACGAATACATTATGCCGTCCCGCGGCTGCAAACCGAGTTCCGCGTGTAGGCCGGGCCTCCGAAGGTGGCAGCCGGACGACTTGGACGTTGCCGCTGGCCCTGCCACTGGCGGACTGTGCCATCACCGACGCGGACGGGTCCTACTACCTGAACGCCATCGCGGACCCCGACGTCGCAGCCGCGGTGCAACGGGGCAAGAACCCGGGCGACGAGGCAATCGCCAAGCTCAGCTCTCGAGCACAATCGGATCGGCAGGACCGAAGAAGCGTCGAACCACTCTTGGTTCGGTTCAGCGTGGCGGCTCAGTTCCTTGGTCTTCAACGGGAACGCTGAAGCTAGAAAACGTCTGCTCGACGAATCTGACTAGTAGGCTCGCATCACCAAATAACTCTTCACAGGCGGCTCTTGCCAACACGAAATCTACTGGCCGAAGCTCACCGTGTAGAAGTCCGCGCCAGGCTCGTGGGTCATAGTTGTTGCCGACGTAAAATGCTCCACGTGAGACAGGGTTAACGTTTACGATCGCTGCCGTCTTTTCTAACGCATCGTCAGCCATTTCCGGAAGAACTGCGGAATCGAAGAAACGCTTCCCGCTCCTTGGGTTCCAAAGATGGTCATCCAGCTCATCGTAATCATCACTATCAACGGTGCTAGTGCTGATTGTCATCTTGAGGCAAGATACAAGAAAGAGATCCCATTCGTTTGCGAATTGTGTTGTGGTCATATGAATATAATGATACGCCCAAGTCCGTAAATGTTGGAGAAAAGCTTCCCGCGGGACCAGTAGATCTCTCTTCTCGCTCGGATTGGGGCGTCCGGCGGCGGCAAGAAGAAGCGCCCTTCCGGAAAGAGTACCGTCCGAGTCGAATACGCTGTTCAGGATTCGAGTTCGCGTTTCCCGCTTCTTTTGCTGAGAAAGAATGAGTGCGAGAACATCAGCGATGATGGTCTCTGGCCTGCAATCGTCGCGCCAGGCCGGTAGTTTGAGGGTACGCGGTGCGAGGTGAAGCAGAAATGCCGTGGCCGGTACGCGTTCTGCTGAGTCGAGATGTATGGTTGCTTCTGGGAATGCGCGGATTACTTCAATGAGGTCGTGATCGGTGATGGTTGCGGCAAAATCTATCTCTTCGGATTGAGTGTGCTCTGTGGTGAGGAACCAGACCGCCTCCCGCGCGAGCCGATGCTGCCGGGTGGATGCGGGCTCCCAACGCTCGAGATACTGGGCGAAGACATCCGGCTGCGAGAGGCGGCCTGGGGTGGGCGCCGCAGAGACTGGCTGTGCCGTTGCCGGGGTCAGCTCATGCCCGAGGCGGGAGGCGCCGCTTGGGAATAGCGCGGAGGTAACGGCTCGGGTGAGCTGCGCTGGCCCCGGGGGTAACGCGTCGATGGCGGACTGGAGGCGCAGTGTCAGGGTGTTGTTTTCCCGCGCGATTTTGGCGTCCGGTACGGTCGTGAGGGCAGGCAAATTTCGGGAGAGCGAGGTGAACACATCGTGGTGGAGGATGCGGATGCTTTCGATCGCCAGGAGATCCAACGGATCCGCTGCCTCATGAAGGTCATTCAAAGTTCCGGCGCAACCGAGGGCGAAGATTCGTAGGTCGCGGATGGTGCGGATGGAG
>JAISIU010000221.1 GCA_031261885.1 Bifidobacteriaceae bacterium | reverse complement strand
GCTGACGTTCGGCGCGAGCGTCCTGTCCTTGTCAAAGTCCGGCAGGGTCACCTTCGGGAAGTCGATGCCCGGACCGTCCTTGATGGAGCCGTAGTCGTCACTGGGCGGGTTGTAGTCGCAGATGTTGTCCGGGTCGCAGCCGTCACCGTCGCCCGGCGTGTAGTCGCCACAGTAGTTGTCGGGATCGCAGCCGCCGTTATCGGCGTCCGACGGGTTGTCCGTCGGGTTGTCCGTGGCGCCCTGGTCACAGACGCTGTTTGCGCCGCAATCCGCCGGCGGCGCATCCGTCGCCGTGTGGTTCGAGTCCTGATCGCAGACGCTGTTCGCGCCGCAATCCGCCGCCGGCTGGTCCGTGCCGTCGTCCGTGTGGTTGGGATCCTGGACGCAGACACCAGTGGCAGGGTCGCACTTGTAGTTCGGATCGAGCACGAGCGCGTTGGTGCCGGCGCCCACCGTGTCGGACTGCGTGGCGGCGCCGGCCGTGACGTCCGCGCGGGCCGCCGCGTTCGCAGCCGCCGGGAAACCGAAGGTCAGGGCCGCCGTGATGCCGGCCGCCCAGATCAGGGCGCGGCGACGAGTGGTCTTGTTAAACATGGTGATTCCTTACCGGGGCGTTCCATCAGGTGTGTTGGGACGCGGCAGGGGCGCCCGCACCGCGAAGGAACCGGAGAAGAAGAAAACGTGGCGCTCAGATCAGGTGTCAGGGTTTTCTGGCATGTTCCCCTGCGGCATGGGGCGAGGGTCAGGGTTGCGGGACTGCCGGGACTTCAGGGGCTTGGGGCCTCAAGGGGAGACCTTCCGGCGGTGAGGGGGCCGCCCGAATTGCAGACGAATATAGACCCCCTTTCTGGGCCATGCGCAACCTGCCAGGCCAGCGCGCCTCCGGCCTTCCGGGGCACTGCGCCCGGCGCCGCGCGGGCAGCACGCCGGGCACCGCGGCGGGCCCGAGTCACGCCAAAGGCGTGTCCGGGCTGACACCCAACTGCCGGGCGATGCGCCGCGCCCGTTTCACGGGTTTCTCACGTAACCCCAGGTCATCGGCCGTCCAGGTCTCGTCCCCGAACACGGGCGGCACGTGGCCCTGTTCATCGGCCGGGCCGTACGCGCCCGGGGCCGGCCGCCTGACACGCCTGGGCGGCTTGAAGCCCGGCGCCATGCGCCTGGCCTGGATCAGGAAGCCCGTGTGCCCCACCATGCGGTGGTCGGGCCTCACGGCTAGGCCCTGCAGGTGCCAGGTCCGGAGCAGCGCCTCCGAGGCCTCCGGTTCCGTGAACTTCTCCGAGCCGCGCAACGCCTCGGCGGTCCTGGACAGCTGGGTCGTGGTCGCGACATAGCAGATCAGCACGCCGCCCGGCACGAGCGCGGCCGCCGCGGCCTCGACCACGTCCCACGGCGCCAACATGTCGAGCACGATCCGGTCCGCGATCCCGGCCGTTCCGGCATCGTCCAACCCGCCGGTCAGGCGCGCGATCTCGTCGCGGACGTCGCCGACGCGCAACCGCCACGTGGCCGGCGGCCCCCCGAAGAACGCCTCGACGTTCGCGCGCGCGATGGCCGCGAACTCCGGCCTGAGCTCCACCGACAGGACGCGGCCGGCCGGGCCCACGGCCCGGAGCAGCGAGAGCGTCAGGCCGCCCGACCCGGCACCCGCCTCGATGACGCGCGCCCCCGGGAAGATGTCCGCCATGTGGCAGATCAGCGCCGCGTCCTTCGGGTAGATGACGGCCGCGCCGCGCTCCATGCCGAGCACGTAGTCGCTGACGAGCGGGCGCAACACGAGGTATCCCATGCCACCCGTGGTCACCACGACGCAGGCCTCCGGCTGGCCGATCACCTGGTCGTGGTCGAACGAGCCGCGGCTCGTGTGGTGCTTTTGGCCCGGGGTCAGCGTGATGGTCGAGTGCCGGCCCTTCGGGTCCGTCAGCTGCACGCGCTCGCCGGCCCGGAGCGGCCCCGACCGGTGCCCACTCGGGTTGTCCTGGGTCTGGCCCCGCTGGTTCGCTTCGCTCACCGCCTCAGCGTACCGGCCCGCGCTTCCCATCCTTTGCTGGCTTCGCCGCCCGGTCACTGTTCGACGCGTTGCGTCAAGACGTCGAGCCAGCCCTGGAAACCTGTTCTCATTGACGCGATGGTTCGCAGCGCGTCCCGCAAGGCCGTTGTCGACGGCCGCAGGAACTTCGATAGCCGACCGGCCGCATCAAGCATCGATGCGATCTGTTTCTCTTGAGGCATCGTCAGACTTTCAATCCCGGTCTCCAGTGCGCGCCTGATACCGATGGTGTCAAAGCCGGAGATGGACAGGACTTCCGCTGCTTGGCGATACGGCTCAGACGCATCCGCCCAGTCCGTCGCCACTTGTTTGCTCGCGGTTTCAAGCGGCCCGATGAACGGTTCCATGGCCTTGCCAGCGTCTGCCAACCGTGCGGCCGTCAATGATTGCCCCGAGGGGACCTCCAAGACAATCCCTAGCTGTGTGACCGCCGCGTTCGCGGCGCTCGCAAGGGCCCTCACATCCTGGGTGAGCTTGTCAGTCAGGGCGCTGAGCCCCGGACCATCCAGGATTCCCTCGTCCTCCATCACGGTTCCGTCACCCGAAGCAGTGTTCGGGTCATCCGCGGTTGCGATCGCGTCGTGGAGTCGTGTCGCGATGCGCTCAACCGCAGCCAGGTACTCCGGGCTGCCCCGCTTAAGACTTCTGAGACCCGTCGCGTTCTCGGCTTGGTACGACATGATCGTTTTCCAAACCGGATCAGTCTCCAGGCGGTCCTTGGGCTCACGCGGGTTTTCGAGGATGACCGGCACCAGACGCCGCACGGGTCCGGGAGCGCCTAGAGCCGCGGCGAAGCTCTGAACCTCCACGCGGCACGCTTCGCTGTTCAGGTAGCTGGGAGTCACGATCGCCAAGAGCACCGCGGCTTGCACGAGCTCACGCGACAACCGTTCCTGCGCGTCCTCGCCCACGAGGATCTGTTCGGGGGTGAATATCTTGATGTCCCCCCCGGAGATGAAGCGATAGGACTTCGCCAAGTCCTCGGCCAAGGCGGTGATCGCCCCGCCGAGGTATTCGTTATCACTGGGCGCATAGCTGAGGAACAGCCCCGTTACCGGTGTCTTCGGAGTCTCATCGACGACGCCCGAACCAGTGGCCGTGTCATCTGGCTCGATCGCCGTGTCTTTCGTCTGTCTACTCCTGCCTTCCGATTGGTTGGCCGATGGCCATCCGTCAACAAGCATCCTGAAGGGCAGCGCCCAGATACGGTCCCCCAGACGCGTCAGCGTTCCGCCGTTGTAGACCACATACCCCGCGTGGAAATTCGGCGAAGCGGCCAGTCGGCGGAGCCCGTCGGCGTCCTTCGGGTGTACTGAACCGCCCGACTTGACCTCAATGCCAACGCGGCGACCGTCGTGGGCCACCAGCACGAGGTCAACCTCTGCTTCGCCGCGCCGCGCCCGCCAGAAGTACGGCTCGGTACCCGTTTTCGCCAGCGGAACGGCCGCTAGCAGTTGCTCGACCACGAAGCACTCGAAGAGCCGTCCCAACGCCTGCGGGTCCTCGAGCACTCCCCCGTTGGCGCGTAGCAACGATTCGACCGCCAAAACGCTGTCGAGGGGATGGATCTTGGACCGGTTGCGTCCTTGCCGGCTCGAGTTGGTCGCCAGGTTCGGCAGGAATCGGAGCAAAAAGCGATGCTCGAAGATGTCCAAATAGCGGCCCACCGTTCTCGGGTCGAGATCGACGAGCCTCCCAATACCCGCCGTGTTCAGCGGATTGGCGCACTCACGCAGGACCGCGTCGAGCACACGCCTTCCCCGTACCGCGTCCATGCCTTCGCCCGGCGCGATCTGGTCCGTCAACACCCCGCTCACCCAGTCGTTGACCCGGTGCAGACGTGCCTCCAACGGCAGCTCGTTGAGCATCGCCGCCACGCGTGGCAGACCTCCCTGAGCCACCAGCTCCCTCACCGAGGACCCCGGAGTGTCCAACTGCCGCCGTTCCGCCGGCGCCGGTCCGAACAGACGGTCGACCATCCGCCCAGCGTCTTCGGGGTGGAAGCCCAGCTCCGGCAGGGTCAAGGGATCCAGCCGGTGCCGTTCGACACGGCCGGTCAGAGGGTCAGAGCCCCCCAGGCCGTGCCGGCCGATCGAGGCCGATCCCGTCAGCAGGTACCGCCGCTGGTTGCCGACCGTATCGACGCGGCTCTTCACATAGAGCGGGAGGTCGGGGGCCAACTGTGCCTCGTCGATGATGACCCGTGGCGCGAGCTGATCGAGAAAGCCGTTCGGATCCGCTTCGAACGTCGCGAGCACCCCTGGGTCCCCGAAGTCGATGTACTCGGTGTACCAGCCCCGAGACCTCAGGTGCTTGACCAGGGTCGTTTTCCCGACGGCGCGAGCGCCTTCGAGGATCTTCACCGCGGTCGCGTTTGGCCCGTCCTCGGGCTTGAGCCGCGGCGCCACGGCACGCTCGATGTATCCGTCCAGGTCGAACTTCATGACACAAACATACATCGGATGTATGTATTTTCATGCATTGGATGCTGGTTACGGTCGAGTAATGCTGGTTTTGTCGCCCGCGCGGCGCTCAGGAGGTCAGGGCGATCAGGGCGATCGAGTCGGTCCACGTCAT
>JAISIU010000151.1 GCA_031261885.1 Bifidobacteriaceae bacterium | reverse complement strand
ATCTCGATCCGCTCCGGCGAAACCGAACCCCTGATCGACGCGCAGGCCGTCGCCTCCGAGCTGGGCGACCTCGCGGACGTGTGGGTGCTGCCCACCAACTCCCTGTCCTGGGGCCTGTCCAAGACGCTGCCGGACAAGACCCAGGTCTACGGCGGCGCGGGCCGGGCCTACCCCGTGGACCCGAGCTGGCAGGACAACCCGTACGATTCGCCGCTGCGCTTCGCGATGGACGCCGAGCAGGGCAAATCCGCCACCAAACACCTGATCAGCGACGCGATGACGATGGCCGTCAGGGCCGGCCTGCTGAAAACCTCCGTCACCACGAAGGAGGCGCCGACGGTCTCGGGCACCGTGCGCGGCCTGGCCGGGGAACAACGTGTCCTGGTCCAGCTCGATGACGGCGCGCTCGCCACGATCTGGCCCGACCTCACGCTCCCGGAGGTGCCGGCCGAGAATCTGCTGAAGTCCGGGCAGCGCGTCACCGGGCGGCTCGACCCGGGGGAGCGGCGGCTCGACGTGCGGGCCAGCCTCGTCCCGCCCGAGACGGCACTGAAGAACTACGGGCCGGGCGACGTCATCCTCGTGCGCGTCCACCAGGTGTCGGTCAACACGGTGCGGGTCGTCGCCTTCCCCGGACTCAAGGACGTCGCGATCGGCGCACTGGCCGTGACGGGCGGCGACGTCGAAGTCGCGGACCTGCGCGACCTGTTCAGCCCCGGCGAGGTCGTGAAGGCCCGCGTGATCGGCATCGACCCGCTCGCGTTGCGCATGGACGATGTCGAGCGCGACGACCGCCACGTGCCGGCGCCGGCCGTGCTGCCGGGCGGACCGCCGTGGATCGAGCTGCCGCAGCTGGTCAAACGCACCACCGCGCTGCCCTCGGACGCGTCCGGACGGGCACACGCCGCAGTCGGGGTGTCCGATGCCGGAACACCGGCCGGGAACGGCGGCGCGGCCGGGCCAGCGGCCGCCTTCCCGGGGGCGCCGAATCCGCTCGACGTCTACGGGGCGCTGGCCGCTAAGAAGAAGGGCGTGCCCTACAAGCCGAACGTGCGGCCCGCGGCGCCACCCGCCGTCCCCGAGCCGCCGGCCGAAGCCGCGCCGGACGCGGTGGCCGAGGCCTACGCCAGGGGATTCCGGGACGGCCTGGCCGGGAGCCCGGCCGCCGGTCCCGCCGAGGACGCGGCTGGACTGGCCGCCGCCGGGGAACCGGCCCTGCCGGACGTCCCACCCGAGGAGGGCACGGCATCGGACACCGGGAACAAGCCCGCCCCCAGCCCGCTGCTGGTGGCGCGGGCCCACCGGGGCGGCCAGGCCCGCACCGCGCCACCCGCTCCCGCCATGCCGGACAGCGAAGAGGCGTTGCGCAACGAACTGCTGGCGCTGCGCCAGGCCGAGCGCGGGGCGCGTGTCACGGCCGAGAAATGGCAAGGCCGGCTCGAGAAGGCCGGTGACGACCTCGCCGCCGCCCGGCTCGAACGCGACCAGTTCCAGGCCACCGCCCGGGAGGCCGCGGAGGAAGTCAACCAGCTGAACCACCAGGTCGCGGATCTCCGCACCAAGTTGCGCGAGACCCAGGGCGATGTCCGGGCGGCCCGGCGCGAGGCGCAGGCCGCGGCCGGGAAGGCCACGAACTTGGAAGACGCTCTGGCCGACAAGTTCCTCGAGGCGGACCAGCAGCTCCGGTTCGAGATCTACGTGTGCTGGGCGATCCGCGTGCTGCCGCAGGAGAAAGCCGACTATCCGCTGCCCGATTACCGGATCGGGCCGGAGTTCGTCGCCTCGCTGAACCGCCTGCAAGGAGTCGACCGCGGCAAGGTCGTGGACGTCATTGTCGAGGTCCTGACCGGGCGCGTCGTCGAGAAGGCGTCGTCCAGACGGTTGCACCGGCTGCGCGAGAGCTCCGGCGGCGGCACGCCGGGACGCACCAGGGCGGACGGCGCCGTCGCGATGCGCGTCGCGATCCAGCACGGCACCCCGGGGGCGCGGCAGTTGCACTACTGGCAGCTGCCGAACGGTGGAATCGAGCTGATCAAGGTCGGCGTCCACGACGAGGACCTGCTGTAGTCAAAGCGGCGCGTCAGGCCGCCGGGCGCACCAGGGCCTGATAGGCGTCTAGCAGACGCTCGGCCGTGTGGTCCCACGTCAGGCGGCGGGCCCGCTCCACGCCGGCCCGCCCCAAGCGCCGCGCCAGCTCCGGCGAACCGATGACGCGCGCCAGCGCACCGGCCCACAGGCCCGGGTCGCGGCCCTCCACGAGAAGGCCCGTGACACCATCCTCCACCGAATAGCGCAGGCCCGTGGTGGCCGAGGCGATCACCGGCGTGCCGCAGGCCGCCGCCTCGCTGGCCACGAGCCCGTACGTCTCCGAACGGGACGGCATGAGCACGGCCCGCGCGCCCCGGTACAGGCGCACGAGCTGGTCCGGCCGCCGCGCGCCGAGGAACACGACATCCGGGCCCAGGCCGAGCCGCGCCACCAGGCGCCTCAGGTATGCGCCGTAGTCCTTGTGGTCCGGGGCCGGCTCGCCCGTCAACACGAGCACGGGCCGGGCCGCGGCCGGAAGCTTGGCCAACGCCAGGATCGCGAGGTCCTGTCCCTTGAGCGGCTGGACGCGTCCCACCTGCAGCACGTAGCCCTGCGGCCGGCCGGCGCGGGCGGGCAGATCCCCGTCCTCGGGGCCGGGGCCGGGACGGAACCGCTGGGTGTCGACGCCGGGCGGGAGCACGATGACGCGCTCCGCCACGGGCTCGACCGTGCGGCCGCGCCCGTCCGCGAGGATCGCGAGGCGTTCCGCCTCCGTGGCCGCGACCACGAGATCCGAACCGGCCACGAGCCGCCGTTCCGCCTCGAGCCGTTCCTGGGGCTCCGGGGCGTCGCCGGGCGCCAGGTGCGAGATCTTCAGGCTCGCGACCGTGTGCAACGACAGGACGTGCGGCACGCCCCACTGCCGCGTCACGCCGAGGGCCGCCAGGCCGGACAGCCAGTAGTGCGAATGCACCACATCGGGCCGCTCCGCCTTGGCCAGCTCGGCCGCGAACTGGCCGGCCAGCGCCGCGAGCCGCGCCTTCGGCACCGCGCGCCGGGGGCCGGCCTGGACCCGCCGGACCACGACGCCGGGCGCGATCGGCTCGGCGGCCGGCCCCGCGCCATCGTCCCTGGTGTACACGTCCACGGCGACGCCGTGCCGGGCGAGCGCGGCCGCGACGGACGCGACGTACACGTTCATGCCGCCCGCGTCGCCCTCCCCGGGCACCGCGGTGGGCGAGGTGTGGAAGGAGATGAGCGCGACCCGGCGGACCGTGCCCGCCCGGCGTGCGGCATCGGCGGTCCGGACGGCGGTGCGGGGAGCGGCGCCGCCCTCACGGCGGTGTCCGCCCCGGCACGGGCACGGGACGGGTGCGACAAGCGTCATCGCCGGCCCCGCTCAGCCCGCCATCACGGCGGTCGCGGCGAACACCTCGACGCCGACGGGGATGGCCCGCTCGTCGGCGGTGAAGTCGCCCTGGTGGATGTCATAGGTGCGGCCGCCCGGCGTCCTCGTGCCGAGCCGCATCAACGCGCCCGGCACATGGTGCAGGTACCAGGCGAAATCCTCGCCGCCCAGCGATTGCTCGGCGACGAGCACGCCGGACTCGCCGAGCACGGCCCGGCCCGCGGTGCTCATGATCTGCGCCACGACCGGGTCGTTGACGACGGGCGGGACGCCGCGCTTGTGGTCCAGCTCGGTGCGGACGCCGTACGGCTCCGCGATCGAGACGACCGCGTCGCGCAGCACCTCGCCGGCGTGCTCCCAGGCGCGGGCGTCGAGGACGCGCAGCGTGCCGCGGATCGCCGCCGAGTTCGGGATCACGTTGTGGGCCTCGCCCGCGTGGACCGCCCCCCACGTCAGGTTCGCGCCGGCCCGGGGGTCGAGCAGGTGGGAGATGACGGCCGGGACCTGGACCAGGAGCTGGCCCGTGACGAACACGAGGTCCTGGGTCAGGTGCGGGCGCGACGTGTGCCCGCCGTCGCCGTAGGCGTACACGGTGATGAGGTCGCAGGCTGAGGTGATCGGTCCGGGGCGCGTCGCCACCTGGCCGACGTCGTAATGCGGGTCGCAATGCATCGCGACGATCCGGCCCACGCCGTCGAGGGCCCCGGCCGCGATGACGTCCGGCGCGCCCGAGGGCAGCAGCTCCTCGGCCGGCTGGAAGATCAGGCGGACGGGCGCGGGCAGCTGGCCGCGGTCCGCGAGCTGTTTGAGCACGAGCCCGGCGCCGAACACGCACGTCATGTGCACGTCGTGGCCGCAGGCGTGGGCCACGCCCTCGTTCTCCGAGGCGAACGGCAGGCCCGTGGCCTCCGGGACCGGCAGGGCGTCGATGTCGGAGCGGATCGCGACGCGCGGACGGCCCGAGTCCTCCGGGCCGAAGTCACAGGTAAGGCCCGTGCCGGGCAGGCGCTTGGGTGTGAGGCCGGCGTCTTCCAGGGCCTGGGCCAGGCGGTCCGTGGTGGCGTGTTCGTGGCGGCCGAGCTCCGGGTGCCGGTGCAGCTCGCGGCGGAAGTCGACGAGCTGGGGGGTCAGCGCCACGGTCGCCATGTGGATGTCGCGGCGCAGGCTGGAGGCGAGGTGCGAGTAGCGTCCGGGCGTTTCTGACACCCATTCACCCTACGCTGCTTGGCAAGCGCGGGACCGGGGCCGCCGTGTGGGATGGGCTGTGGGATGTGCTGTGGGATGTGCTGTGGGATGGGCTACAGCAGGTCCGTCAGGCCGCGGGCCTTCAGGGCCTTGGGCGCCGCGCCCACGCGCTGCGCCACGTCGCGCCTCGTCACGAGGATGGCGTCCGGGGTCTCCACGACGCAGATGTCGTCGAGGCCCACCACGGCCACGACCCGGCCGGCTGCCTCGTCGCTGGCCGCCACCATGACGCGTTCGGAATCCACGGCCACGACCTCACCGACCGGCCCGAGTCTCTTGACGCCGTCTGCGCCGGGTTCGATCCGGGAACTGACGGCCTCGAAGTCGCCGACGTCGTCCCACGGGAAGTCCCCGGGCTGGCAGGCGACGCGGCCGGCCGCCGCCGCCGGTTCCGCCACCGCGTAGTCGATCGCGACGGCCTCGAGCGTGGGCCA